>NZ_JADPGO010000001.1:0-289325 GCF_015668165.1 Blautia sp. 1001283B150304_161114_C9
AAATAAGCCCGCCAAAAGGCGAGCTTATTTAGAATGCTTGTTTATAGGTTATCGCTGAACTACGTTTTCAGGACAGCCCCTCAGGAAATGTTGCTAAAATACTGTTTAGATTTATCATACATACAAAATGGAAATTATCTATTTCTCCTCTTCGTTAAGATCTAGTACAGCGAAAATTAAGTTTCTGCTATATTGATGCAGGATGATTTCTTCAGCTGCAAGGCGGAGGAATGAGGCGTAGCGGTGGCTACGGTGATTGACGACAACGCCGCAGATGAAAAATCAGACAAGTCAATATAGCAGTTACTTAATATTCGCTGTACTAGTTCATTACATATTACTTGCTATCCCTGATACCTTATTCTTTCTACCAGCGTTTCCTTTTTCAGATTACTGCTTAAAACGCAGGAAAGTACAATCTGCAACAGACCGACCAAAAAAATCATAATAAAAATTGGTACGATTGGAACATGATAGATATTCATTCCAAATATTCCATTATGTTTTGCATAGGAAAAAAGTGCATAGCCGAGCGGCAGACCAATGATCAAAGCTACGCATATGGTACCAACCGTAAACATCATTCCCTGTAACTGCAGACATAAATTTAATTGTTTATTTGTCATACCTACTGCCTGTAATACACCATATTCCTGCTTTTTTGTCGTAATATTCATGATTATGGTGTTTGCCATATTCATAAAACCGATGAGTCCTACAACCGCCATAAACAGATAACAGCCAAGCTTCATCATGCGAGCTGTGAATTCTGCAGATTGTAACTGTGCATGATAGGTATCCATTTTTATATGCGAAGTATTAGAAATCAAAGTATTCAGACTCTGTTCCACAGATGCAACATCTTTTTTATCACAGTCCACCCACAGATAGCCATAGGCTGTTCCCCTCGGATTCATGGAACGATATACACCTTCCGGAATGACAAGATAAGTGTCCGCACTTACAAAAGATCCTGCAATCTTTCCCTGATAGGTATAGGTTCCACTTCCATTCTCAAAGTCAAATGCAATGGATTCACCCAGAGCATATCCATCTTGTTCCATCCACGTTGACCAGCCAAAGAAAATATCACCATTCTTTACCGCCTGATCATAGTCCATAGAGCCAATATCCCCTTCTTGGCGCATAAAATCAAAATCATTTTTACTCACAATATCAGCCGGAAATCTTGTTCCGTTCAGATTTACAGAGACAATCTCTCTCGTCATGACATCTGTCACTCCTGGAATGCTTTTGATTTCTTCAATCAGCGAATCATTCAATGGATCATCCGTCAGAATCGTATCCAGATTATTCTCCGGATATCTTTCATCATACTCAGCAGAATAGTCAAGCTGCAGTTCAAATTGTCCATGATTAACTGAAAGACGTGCTTCATGCTCCGTGTCAATATTTCCCACATAATTAGAGATAATCACAAACAATACGCAAGAAAAACCCATTGTGAGGATAGTACCAATGGTTCTTTTGGGATTACCCGTTATATTTGCCATTGCCATAGAAAACACGGTGACATTTTTTCTGCCATTTCGTTTTCCTTTTTTGTGTGTTTCTGCATTTTCTAAATACCGTGTTGCTTCGATAGGTGAAATCCGTGAAACAATTTTCATTGGTTTACGCAGTGCCAAAGCAACGGTAAGAAATGATACGAAAATACAGAGAAGCATAACAGGCAGGGAAAACAGAGGCACCTGCTGATTTTGAACTCCCATAGAGCCAGTTCCGGTTGATACAAGGTTCCCCTGTTCTATCAGCCAGTTAAAACCGCATTTTGCAATCAGAAAACCAAGAAGCAATCCAACTGGTATTGAAGAAATTGTCAAAAACATACCCTCTCTGAAGATCAGTTGTTTCATCTGCTTTTTTGTCGCTCCCAGAGCCTTGATTTTTCCATACTCCTGTATCTTGTTGGCAATACCGACTTGAAAAATATTATAAATGACCACAACAGAGAAAAGTACAATTGCAAGAATCAAAACCCCGCATACCGCAATCATTTCATAACTCGGCTGCAAGACCCATTGCAAATAGAGATCATTGACTATAACGTTTTTTTCTTCGATCCCACAAGCTGCTGCAATCTGCTTTATAACCGAATCAATATTATTCATAGATACATTTGCAGAATCATTTAAAGTAAAATAAATATTATACTGTCTGTCATTCTCTGCGACGTGCTCATCATAAAACTCCTGTGACCCGAAAGCAACATAAGATGCCTCGATGGTATACTCATCCCGATCATATAGGATTCCGCTGACAACAAATTCTTCCGGCTTATATTCTGACTGCATCCCTGCGCGGTAATCCAGTGTAACTGTATCTCCGATCTTTACATCACCATACCCCATTGCACGAAAAAATGCTCTTCCTGCGGCAATTTCCTGCATTTTTTCCGGATACTTTCCTTCCTTCAACTCATATTCTTTATTATAAGGAAGCATTTTTCTTGCAGTCTCATCCATGCAGACAAACCCGCCTTTTTCATTGCCTTTTATGATACCTTCGGTGCACATAGTGCCTATAGCATCTATTTCCGCACGGCGGTTTACTTCTTTTAACTGCGATCCGTCTGCGGAAACAAACAGACCATAATTGCTTCCATATGATCCTGCCGCCTGACTTTTCTGTAAATGAATTACCCCATTTCCCACAGTACTGATGATAACAAGCAGCATCGTGGTCAGACAGATTGCCATCATGATCAGTATACTTCTTGTCCTGTTCCTTTTGTCATTGCTATATGCAATCCTGCTTATTGTCTTCATCTGAAATCCACCACCTGTCCGTCCTCAATCACCAGAATACGGTCAGCGACCTGTGCAATTTCGTCATCATGGGTAATCATTACAATTGTCTGTCCATATTTTTTTGCTGTCATCTTAAGCAGAGCGATTACCTCATCACTGGTCTTAGAATCAAGATTTCCTGTCGGCTCATCTGCAAATATAATTTCCGGACGATTCACCAGTGCTCTTGCAATTGCTACTCTCTGCTGCTGTCCTCCGGATAACTGATTTGGCAGATTATAAATCCGGTTTTCAATCCCCAGAGTTGCAATAATATCATTTACATACGCTTCATCCACTTTTCTTCCATCCAGCCCCAGTGGCAGTACAATATTTTCCCAGACATTAACAGATGAAACCAGATTAAATGCCTGAAAAACAAATCCGATTTTTCTTCTGCGGAAAACAGCAAGGGCATCTTCCTTCATCCTGTATAAATCTTTCCCTGCTAAAGTAACACTGCCTTTTGTCGGGGTGTCTAGCCCTCCAAGCATATGAAGTAATGTACTTTTACCGGAACCTGACTTTCCAACAATTGCGACAAATTCTCCCTGCTCAATCTGAATGTCCACCTGATTGACCGCTTTGACCTGATTCTCACCTGCGCCATAAAACTTACAAAGCTGCTTGGTTTCTAATATCACACTCATGTGTTGCCTCCTTTTCAATTCTGTAAAGCGTACCTTTTCAGCACGCTTTCTTTGCCTGTTTATATATTTGGTCATTTTTCAACCTACATCCAAATTGTATCAGGACAATCTTTCATTTCACTTTCAAAAAACGAGCAGAAATCTTACAGAATTGTAAGATTTCTGCTCACTTAAAATTTAACCAACATATGGTAATTGAATCACAAACGTGCTTCCTTTTTTCTTTTTGCCGGAGGTTACCGTAATCGTACCTGCGTGTTTTTCGATAATTTCTCTCGATAGAAAAAGTCCGATTCCTGTACCACTCTTTTCCATGACCTCCTTGGAACTTCCTCTGTAAAATCGTTGAAAAATTTTGTGATACTCATTCTGCGGAATACCAATTCCCTGATCCTCAATTTCCATTCTTACAAGATCGTTTCTTTTTTGTAACCGGATAAATATTTTTGAACCACACGGACTGTACTTGACCGCATTATCCAGAACGTTGATCACAGCTTCACCAAGCCACCTTTTATCCTGCATAATCGTGCATGTTTCCAGCTCTTTTTCATAGTCAAAAACGAATTCAATTTCTTTCTCATCCGCTTTAGGATAAGTGCGGTTCACAGCAGATATGACAGTATCCATAAGCGGAAGTTTTTTCTTATTAATCTGAATCAGTCCAGTTTCCATCTTGGATATTTCAAGAAGCGACTGCAATAATGTCTCCAGTCCATCCAGAGCACTCCGACAACGGATACGAAACTCCTCCTGTTCTGTGGCACTTAAGTCATTCTGCATCAGCACACTAAAACATGTATCCAAAGCTGCAACCGGTGTCTTTAACTGGTGAGAAATATCAGAAACCATTTCTTTCGTGTTCTCCTTTTCTGCCCTTGCTTCTTCCTTTATCAACTGAATATGATGTCCGATTGCTTCAAGCTGGTCATTCAATTTTTCCAGTTCTGCATGATTTTCCGTTTTCAGTAAATCATCAAATTTATTTTCACGGAATCTGATCAGAATTTCTTCCAACTGGTCTAAAATTTTCTGATGACACGCATCTTCTTTTTTCTTCCAATAAAGTAAAAAAGTCAAAAGAAGCACGCATATCACAGTGCTTACAGCACCGGTCACCATAACCTGATGCCGGAATTGCGAATAAAATGCATTCCCTTTATTCCCCCAGTATCCATATTGCTCCAATAATCGCCTTCCCTGTTCGTTAGTTTCAATATCCTTATCCTTAAGCAATTCCGAAACAGCATCCAGCCCGGAAAATTCTTCCTTTGCAGCAATCTCTGTCATAAGATTCATTTTATATTTATAATCTTCATAAAACACATACGTGGTAAAGCAATTTAATATTGCAAACAATAATATGACAGGTAATACCAAGGAGAGCACTACTGTAATCTTCTTGCGATATCTCTTTGTCACTGCCTTACCTCCTGATTCCATATATACCCAAGACCTCTGATATTCTTTATATAGACCGGTGCAGCCGGATTGTCTTCGATTTTCTCACGGAGTCTTCTGATATTGACAGCGATTGTATTTTCATCCACAAAATCCCCTTCCAGATCAAACACATTTTCCAATATTTGTGTTTTTGAAAGAATCTGTTTCGGATTCTGAAGAAAAAAAGTCAGCATTTTCAACTCCGTTTTTGTCAGACTGATTTCACGACTCTTTATCAGGACTTTCATTTCTCCTGCGATAAATACGATATCTCCCGAAATCATCTTTCCGGCTTCCGTTTTCTCCTGTCTGCGGCGGAAATGTGCTTCTATTTTCAAAAGAAGTACCGAAAGACTAAACGGCTTTGTAATATAATCATCTGCCCCTGCTTCATATCCCATGACCTGATCCATCTCCTGATCTAGTGCTGTAAGACAAATAATGTATGTATTATAATTGCATCTCATCCACCTTACAAATTCCAGTCCATTCCCATCCGGAAGATTCACATCACAAATGGTAACATCCACATTATTATCACTTGCAATTCTTTTCGCTTTTTTCACTGATTCTGCTGAAAAAACCTCATATCCGGATTTTTTCAGTGAAAATGTAATTCCACGATTTAAATTTTCATCATCTTCAACCACGAGTATACTTGGCATAGCATCTGCACCTCTCTTTATTAACTATTCATCTTAAAATGCTTCAATGCCTCCACAATTGCACTCTCTTTATCTTCTGGACACTGCGGTTGCCTGCTATCTTCATTTTTAGGTAAATTATAATTCTTTCCAACCTCAATTCCGCATTTTCTCTTTACCTGTGAGATATACAGATTGGAAACCTTCATGCCGGCATTATGTTCAGCCACATACTTCTTTATCTCATCATATGTAGCCTTAGTCTCTGCAGATGTTATATCCATATCATCAAGTTCAATCGTGACATTAATTAATCATCCGGCTTTTGTTTCAGTTGGGACAAAAGAACAACCGTCTCCACATGAACAGTCTGACAAAATTGATCAACGCAACAGGCTTTTTCCAGCTTATATCCTGCCGCCAGAAATGCCGGAAGATCTCTTGCCAGGCTGGTCGCTTTGCAGGAAATATATACAATATGGTCTACCCCATAAGAAAGAATCTTCGGCAATGCTTTGGGATGGATTCCATCCCTTGGCGGATCCAGAATGATCACATCCGGTTTCTCCGTCAGATCATCCAGGACTTTAAGGACATCTCCTGCAATAAATTTGCAATTACTCAGGTTATTCAGTGCTGCATTCTGTTTTGCAGCTTCTACTGCCTCTTCCACAATTTCCACACCTATCACTTCGTCCGCTACGGAGGCTGCAAGCTGGGCAATCGTTCCGGTTCCGCTGTAAAGGTCGAACACTACTTTATCCTTTGTATCTCCGATATACTCACGTACAATAGAATAAAGCACTTCCGCAGCCAGTGAATTAGGCTGGAAAAATGAAAATGTACTGATCTTAAATCGCAGTCCCAGAAGCGTTTCATAAAAGAAATCCTGACCGTAAAGGATACGTGTCTCATCACTCTGCACCACATCAGAAAGAGAATCATTGATAATATGCATGATTCCCACAATTTTACCCTCCAACGGAAGTGCAAGAAGTTCTTCTTTCAGAGATTCCAGATCATGTTCTTCCTGACTGGTGGTAATCACATGGACCAGAATCTCTCCTGTAGTCACACCGCGGCGGAGAAGCAGATGGCGCAGATATCCTGTATGCTGCATCTTTTTATAATAGGAAACGTTTCGTTTCAGGAAGTATTCATGCACACAAGTCAGGATTTTCGTCATATCTTCATGAACCAGTTGACAGTCATCTGCTGTAAGAACATCATAGGTACTGCCTTTTTTGTGCAGACCCAGCGTCAACGGACCATCCTTATATGCATCACCAAAGGAGAATTCCATTTTATTTCGATATCTGAATTCAATGGGACTTCCATGAATTCCCTCCCACTGGTAATCAGTGCCGTTCAATGCACCATCCAACAGTTCACGAACCTGACATTCTTTCATTTTGAGCTGGTTTTCATAGGACATGGTCTGATACATGCATCCTCCACATTCCGGAAAAATGCTACAGACCGGTTCTCTTGTTTCAAGCGGAGACTTCTCCAACACTTCCAGAAGTCTTCCCTCTGCACGTCCGGAACGCTTCTTATTGATCATAAAACGAACTTTCTGTCCGGGCATTCCGTTCTTTACGGTAACTTTTTGTCCGTCTGTTATCACAATTCCCTTATTGGGAAAATCTACTTTCTCAATCACGCCTTCATAAATTTCGCCTTTTTTCATATAACCTCCATAAAAATAGCCCCGGTATAAGCCGGAGCTATTCTTCCATTTTCATATTACAGGTAATTATTCTTCTTCATCTTCGAAATAATCGTCGAAGTCATCGTCAAAATCCTCTTCAAAATCTTCCAGATAATCCGGAGCAAAGAAATGATATACAGCAAATGCGATACCTGCTACTGCTGCAACTGCGCCAATGATTGCCAGTACCCAGAGGACTGTATTTTTTTCTTTCTCTTCTTCTTTTCTGTTTAATGCTGATAATAATTCTTCAATTTTGATATTCATAATCGCACCATCCTCTCAATAATTCATCAGCTGACACTTAACACTTCTGCCGTCTGCTGTTTAATGAAATTATTATAACACTTTTTCTGTAATTTTACCATAAGATATCTGCATTTATTCTATACTTTTGTTAGTTTCTTTATTATAATGATATCAGGGGGTTACTGTTCACACAATCCCGAGATATACAATCCAAAATTCCATTGCCGCAGGCAATCTGGAATGAATTTTGCCCCTGACTTAAAAATATGCCGACAGCAACGATCTGATAAGAGAGGATAAATACTTATGGTAGAAACACTTTTTTTTGATCTTGATAATACATTACTTGATTTTAACCGGGCAGAAAGAGCAGCTATCGCAAAAACTCTGGAAAGTTTTCACATTGCTCCCGAGCCTTCAATTCTGAAACGTTACAGTGAGCTCAACCTCGCCCAGTGGAAGCTTCTTGAACAGGGCAAGATCACCAGAGACCAGGTAAAACTTCGGAGATTCCGGCTTCTTTTTGCAGAGCTGAATGTGGATGTACCTGCAAAAGAAGCTGCACATACCTATGAAACTCTTCTGTCCCAGGGACACTATTTCATAGATGGTGCAGAAGAATTGCTCGAAACTCTTTACGGTCAATACCGGATGTATCTGGTTACAAACGGTACCTTAAGTGTCCAGAAGGGACGGCTTAAAAGTTCCGGAATTTCCCGTTACTTTGAGGGTATTTTTATCTCCGAAGAACTGGGATACAATAAACCGGGCAGGGAATACTTTGACTGCTGTTTCTCCAGAATCCCTGATTTCCATAAGGAAACAGCAGTAATCATCGGGGACAGCCTGACCTCTGATATCCAGGGCGGCATCAATGCCGGAATCCGCACGATCTGGTTTAATCCCAGCCATGAGAAGACTTCAGAAATCATCCCTGATCATGAATTTGACAGTCTTATGAAACTTCCTGAACTCCTGTCTCATATATAAAGCGGATAAAATCGTTCGCCTTACTGCTTATTGCTTTTCGCAGCCTCCGCAGGTGACTTAAGTCACCTGCCCCATTACTATATTTTTTTCAGCTTTGCAAATCCTGCGAACATTTTCTTTATTCCCACTTTGTCAAAATCAACAGTGACTTCATAATCTCTTCCGCCATCTACAATATCTTTGACAATTCCTACACCAAATTTAATGTGGCGGACAGTGTCTCCCACTTCGTAATCCAGTGTAGCAGCCTTCGTCACTTTAAATTCTCTGGGCTTGAATGTTTTCGTCTCAAAAGCCATTTTCATTTTTGCAAGGTTTCTGTCTGCCTGAATCATCTCTTCAATCTTTTTCTTCTTTTCCTGAGCTTCCTGTCCCAGATCCACAAGCTCCCGCGGAATTTCACGTACAAATCTGGATACTTTATTATACTGTACTTCTCCCCGGAGCATCCGCTGTCTGGCACTTGTCAGCGTCAGATCCTCCATAGCTCTTGTGATACCCACATAACAGAGCCTTCTCTCTTCTTCCAGATCAGATCTGTCATCTGATATAATGGACATATAAGACGGAAACATCCCATCTTCCATTCCTGCGAGAAATACTCTCGGAAACTCCAGACCTTTGGCACTATGTAGTGTCATAAGAAGCACATAATCCTGATCCGGATCCACGCTGTCAATGTCTGCGATCAGTGCAATCTCCTCGAGAAAACCTGAAAGCGTGGCAGTCTGTCCCTGTTCTTCCATTGCTTCCTGATAGGATTCTGTCTTGGAAATAAGTTCATCAATATTCTCGATTCTTGCCTTCGATTCATCTGTATCTTCAGCCTGCAGCTCTGCCACATATCCGGTAAGTTCAATCACTTCTTCCAGAAGTTCACGTACTGTATAAGACTCTGCCTTACTTTTTAAACTCTGAATAAAGGTTACAAATCCATCAATCTTTGAAAGGCTTCTTCCAATAGACGGGACCTCCTCTGCCACACGCAAGGCATCATAGAAACTCACACTCATTTTATCCGCATAATCCTGTATTCTGCCAAGAGTTGTGGCTCCGATTCCACGCTTCGGTACATTGATGATACGGCGGACTGCCAGATCATCTCTGGAATTGTCAATTGTCTTCAGATAACATAACAGGTCTTTGATTTCTTTACGCGCATAGAAATTCACACCGCCTACAATCTTGTAAGGGATATTCGCAAGAAGACACTTCTCTTCAAAGAGTCGTGACTGTGCATTGGTCCTGTACAGAACTGCACAGTCTTTATACTTCGCACCATTCTCTCTGTGAGCTCTGGAAATCTCGCCTACCACATACTCTGCTTCCTCATATCCGTTCATGAACTGGCGGAAATGGATTCGTTCCCCCTCCGAATTCTCAGTCCAGAGTGTTTTTGATTTACGTGAAGTATTGTTTGCGATCACCGCATTGGCTGCATTCAGAATATTCTTTGTGGAACGGTAATTCTGTTCCAGACGGATAACTTTTGCATCTGGAAAAACATGCTCAAATCCAAGAATATTTCCTATATTTGCACCGCGGAATTTATAGATAGACTGGTCATCATCACCGACTACACAGAGGTTTTCATATTTAGAGGCCAACAGGCTTATAAACTTAAACTGTGCAGTATTGGTATCCTGATACTCATCCACCATGATATATCTGAAACGTTCCTGATAGTTTTCCAGAACATCTCCGCAGTTCTGAAAAAGCTCTACGGTCTTTACGATCAGATCATCAAAATCCAGCGCATTATTTCTGCGCAAAGCAGCCTGATATTCCCGATATACCTCAGCAACCTTCTTTTTAACAAAGTCCCCACCTGCATTCAGTTCCATCTCATCCGGTGTGATCAGTTCATCTTTTGCATGGGAAATCTGTGCCAGAAGAGAACGTTCCTTTGTTTTCTTGGTGTCAATATTCAGTTTTCTGCATACTTCTTTCATCAGAGTTTTCTGATCTTCTGTGTCATAAATAGCAAATCTGGTATCATATCCAAGACGGTCAATATAACGACGCAGAATACGCACACAGGTAGAATGGAATGTGGAAACCCATACGCTCTCGGAACCAAATCCGACTATTTTATCTACACGTTCTCTCATCTCACTGGCTGCTTTATTTGTAAATGTGATAGCCAGAATGTTCCAGGGATTGATTCCCTTTTTATCTATCAGGTAAGCAATGCGGTGGGTTAGTACTCTTGTCTTTCCCGAACCCGCTCCCGCAAGGATCAGCAGTGGACCTTCTGTATGGTAAACCGCTTCCTGCTGCTGAGGATTTAATGTACTATAAATATCGCTCATATTTTCTCCTGTCTTCTTCCTGTACGGTACATTATTTTACAAACAACCATGCTGATCAACAAGTTGATTCCTGCAACAATCTTTCAGATTCAAAATATGTACCGGTTACCGTTTACATCTCTCGAAATATTTTTTGTGCCTGAACAGGCATATATCTTTATGATTATACACAAAAATCTGTTCGCCTACAACTGATTCCTGTAAATTCAAGCGGATATAATTTTGTAATTAGTGAAAAAAACATTTACAAGTAGTATTTAAAACTATATAATAAGGAACAGAGGTGATGAAAGATGACAATCGATGATAAAGATATGATAAACAGCATTCTGGAAAGTGTATCCAGGATTGACTATATTAAACCGGAAGACATCCCAAATATTGATTTATATATGGATCAGGTGACAACCTTTATGGAAGAACAGCTCGTTTCTTCTAAACGTTACGCAGACGACAAGATTCTCACCAAGACTATGATCAACAATTATGCAAAGAATAAGCTCCTTCCCCCGCCTGAGAAGAAACGTTATTCCAAAGAACATGTGCTGATGCTGATTTTTATTTACTATTTCAAGAATATTCTTTCCATCAATGATATCCAGACTCTGCTCACACCGATTGCGCAGAAATATTTTAAATCCATGACTGAGAAAGATATGACTTATATTTATAATGAAGTTTTCAGCATGGAAAAGGAACAGATTGAATCCCTGAAAAAAGACCTTCTGCGCAAATACAAAACAGCACAGGATACTTTCGGGGACGCAGATGAAGAAGATCAGGCGAATCTGAAAAGATTTTCCTTTATCTGTCTGTTAAGCTTTGATGTTTATGTAAAAAAGATGATGATCGAGCATATAATCGACGGGATGAATCCGGAATCGGAGCATAATTCCAAAAAGAAAAAATAATATTTCAAAAAGCAGCAGATTTTTCCTGATTTTGAAAATCTGCTGCTTTTATATGTCATAGAAATAATGATTATGCTATTTTTCCCTCTGCCGTCAGAGCCGCTTCCTTATCGACTGTGTTGATACCGATAATAACTGTATTATTTTTCCACTGCCTTAAATGTAAATCTGATTGGCTGGTAGTCACCTGTTGTCAGTGGCAGAGGCAGACCTGCCTTCATAAGAGCTGCACCTGTATATACTTTTCCTGTTGCTGTGTCTTCGTATTTCATATCAGCATCCAGCCCCTGTGGGTAGAAAAGATAAATATAAGGATTTGCTTCACTGTGGAGTCTTACTCCGCATACAACCGTTTCTTTCTTATCTTTTGATACGAACTGCCAGAGTACATGGTTGTTGTTTTCGAATGGATTCACCAGACGATAGTAGTCTCCGGACTGTACCAGATGCTCCATTTCTTTATACTTCAGAATCTGCTCTCTGGCTGTCTTTTTCTCTTCTTCGGACATCTTCATCAGATCCAGCTCATAGCCAAAGGTACCTGCGGATGCAACAATTCCTCTTGTCTCAAAAGGAGTCGTTCTTCCGGACTGATGGTTCGGGCATACGCTGACATGTGCGCCCATTGCACTTATGGGATATCCGAAGGATGTACCATACTGGATTTTCAGTCTGTCAATAGCATCTGTATTGTCACTGCACCAGATCTGCGGAGAATAGTAAAGCATTCCCGCCTCAAATCTTCCGCCTCCGCCTGAGCAGGACTCAAACAGAAGATCCGGATATCTCTGTACCAGGCTTTCCATCATTTCATAAACAGCCAGCACATATCTGTGGTAAACCTCTCCCTGACGTTCCTTTGGAAGAGCTGCTGAGAATACGTTATCTACGCTTCGGTTCATATCCCATTTCACATAATCAGCCTTGCATGCATCCAGAACCTTAAAAATCTGATTCATAATATGTTCGCGTACTTCTTTTCTGGTAATATCCAGATTTAACTGATGTCTGCTTCGGTTCATGGCACGTCCCGGGATCTTTAGTGCCCAGTCCGGATGCTCTCTGTAGAGATCACTGTCCTCAGAGATCATCTCCGGTTCTACCCACAGACCGAATTTCAATCCAAGTCCATGAATCTTCTCTGCAAGTGCGGGAAGTCCGCCTTTAATCTTCTCTTCATTTACTTCCCAATCACCAAGTGCACACCAGTCATTGTCTCTCTTTCCAAACCATCCGTCATCCAAAACAAACATATCCAGTCCGATATTTTTTGCCTCTTCTGCAATGTGGTAAATCTTATCTGCGTCAAAATCAAAATAAGTTGCTTCCCAGTTATTTACCAGGATCGGTCTTGGCTGCTCTGTATATTTGCTGCGGATCAGATTGCTTCTGTATGCATCATGATAAATCCTGGAAAGCTTTCCGAAGCCTTCTGCTGAGTATGCCATGATCACTTCCGGTGTCTCAAAACTCTCTCCCTGTTCCAATGTCCAGGAGAAATGATATGGATGGATTCCCATTGCCACACGGGTATGTCCTACCTGGTCCACTTCTGTTTCAAATAAGAAGTTTCCACTGTATGCAAGTGCATATCCATAGCAGTCTCCATAAGTTTCCTCTGTATTTCTATCACAGAGGATTACAAATGGATTGTGATGGTGGCTGGAAGTTCCGCGGATACTTCCCACAGACCAGTTGCCATGACCAAGGTGAGTTCTCTCCATCTGGCGTTCCATAACGTGCCTGCCATAGAAATGGACTGCATCCAGTTCTCTGTATTCATAGTCCATTTCCATAGACATTGCTTTTTTTACTGTAACCGGTGCTGTACCTGTATTTTCCAGGCGTACCGCTCTGGTAATCACATCAAGATGAGGAAATACACCATAGAGAAGATGTGCTTTCAGTCCGCTGACACGGTCTGTCAAAACAATTTCCAGTGTCTCTGCCTCATCTTCCTTTGCAAACATTGCAGGAAGCCCTTTCAGGCTGTACTTTCCTTTTGTAATCTCATAGGACTCAAATTTCAGATTTGCAGTATCACTGCCGTCTGCCTGCTCTGTCTCCAGGCCATTGATACGATAATCACCATTTCCATATGCAGTATATTCCTGTGGCAGGGTATCTAATGAAAATGTTCTGTCCTTTTCTGCCTCATAAGGATTTCCTGAAAATCCTCTGTCCACACATACGATCCTGTCTGTGATCAGTGCATCGCCTACCGGACTTCCATAATACAGATGAACCAGAGTATCATACTCTCTTACCTGCATCTGATAAGTGCTGTGCTCTGTTCTCAGGTCGAATACTTTCTCTGCCTCGTGATATTTAATCCATTCCATACTCTGTACCTCTCATTTCTTTGTTCTTTTTATTTTATAGATGTTCTATCTATTTTTTTACGTAACCAGGTATCGCTGCTTGTTTCGGTTAAAACGCATACTGATCAGGTTCTGTGTCCACATAGTGATGTTCCTCTTCATCTTCTTTGAAGTAGGGTTTGAACAATTTCCACATAAACCAGGAGTCTGCATAGGCAGTCAGAGAGAATCCAAACATCAGCCAGATCAGCAGATATACCGGGAAAAGTTTTGCATCTACAAGTGTCATTGTCATTGGCAGGATTGTGATCACTGCCACAGCTAAGGCATAACCTATATGTTTAACCGCAAAATAAAATGCGTTTGTGATCAAAGTCATTGTTTTATTTTCAAATGCTGCAACTGTTGGAAATACATACAGTGCAACTGCCACCAGAGGAATATATACCGCAAAGATCACATAATTAAAAATCTGTGACATGGATCCCGGCATTGTTGCCAGAGCTTCTTTTTCCATATAAATAAATATTCCTGCTGCAGCCATCAGAATCCAGATCAGTGTGGACTGCCTGAAATTCTGCTTAAAACTCTTAAAAAAATCATGAAGTACTCTGATATCTCCATCTTTATGGAGCTTCAATGTACAGTAAAATAATGCAGTGGTGGATGCCCCTGCTGTGATAATCGGAAGAGAGCACACGATCCACAGCAAATTTAATGCGATCAACTGACCTAAAAATCCAAATATTCTGTCAAAGAGACTTCCTAGTTTCATTTCTATCTACCTCTTCCTTTCATTTATCTTTTTTTATTTTATATTTCAGTTTTCTTTCTCTAGAGCATGTTAAAAAAACATTCCCACAAATTGTGACGCGCATCTTGAGGAAAGCATTTTTCAGACACACTCTAAATATTATCAAATCCAGTTTCAGGCAAGCCCTGCTACAATCTCTGGTCTGATTTTATAACAAAGCCTGCCTGTGCTGCTCAGATCAAGAGAAAACTCTGTCTGAACACCTGAACTTTTACTTAATATTTATTTTACAGCTTACCACCGGATGTTGCAATACCTTCGATGAACTGTTTCTGGAAAATCAGATACAGTACGATCATCGGGATACATGCAAGCAGAGATGCTGCCATCAGCTGCGGATAATTGTTGGTGTACTGTCCCTGCATTTTTGCAAGTGCTGCTGACAGAGGCATTACATCTTTGTTACAGATCAAAGGCCACATCAGATCTTTGTATGCAAATACTGCTGTGAAGATTCCCAGTGCCACCATGGAAGAACGTGTCAGAGGAGCCATGATGAACAGGAAGGTCTGACCGATGTTACATCCGTCAAGACGTGCAGCCTCTTCCAGATCTTTTGGAAGTCCCATATAAGCCTGTTTGAGGAGGAATGTACCAAATGCAGTAACAATACCGGGAAATACCAGGGCAAAAATGGTATTGAGCATTCCCATTTTGCTTACCATTAAGTACTGTGGGATAATGAAAATCTGTCCAGGAACCATCATCTGGAAAAGGACCAGAGAGAACATCAGGTTTTTCCCCCTGAAGTTCAGACGTCCAAATGCATAGCCTGCCAGTGTTGCTGTCAGAACCGCACATACAACACGACCCAGGATCAGAAGTAAGGTATTGATATACAGATGTAAGAAATCCATATTTGCGCTTACTTCTCTAAAACTGTCCCATCTCCATGTAGACGGGAGGATTACGAACGGGTTGACAGAGGTTGCCTCTGTCATAGTTTTGAAAGCTGTCAGGATCATCCATAAGAAAGGAACCAGCATGGTAATAGATACCAGTATCAGGATAACATGGATCAGAACTCTGTTTGCTTTATCTCTTGCTGACATAATTATCCCTCCTTAGTTATAATGAACCCACTTCTTCTGCGCAATATTCTGGAATACTGTCATAATCATAATTACAACCAGAAGAAGTACGACGATTGTTGAACCATAACCTTTGTTATTCTGTACAAAGGAATTCTGGTAGAACAGGTAAACAAGTGACTGTGTTTTGTAAAGTGCAGGACTGTTTCTGTCCATAACCATGAAGATCAGGTCGAATACCTGCATGGCACCGATGACACGGGTAACCATTACAAAGAAGATGGTCGGTGAAAGCAGCGGGATTGTAATGTGGAAGAACTGTTTGATTCCGGTTGCTCCGTCAATGCTTGCTGCTTCATAATAATCTCTTGGGATTTCCTGCAGACCTGACAGGAAAAGAACCATATTGTAGCCAATGATGGACCATACACCGATCACTGCGATCGCATAGACTGCAATCTTCGGATCAGAAATCCAGTTAATCTTTGTATGAAAAATGTGATTGAGAAGACCAAACTCTGAGTTAAACAGCCATCTCCATACCATGGCGATCGCAGCCGGAGCAGCAACCATAGGCAGGAAGAAAATAGTTCTGTAAACAGCACGGCCTTTCATTTTACGGTTTAATAAAACTGCCAGTACAAGTGCAATGGCAATGGAAAACGGAACTTCCACAATGGCATATTTAAATGTATTTAATAATGCCTGCCATACTTCCGCATCGTGGAACAGCTTTACGTAGTTGTCAAAACCAATGAAGATATTTCCCTTACCGAAATCTCCGGTCTTGAAAAAGCTCTCATAAATGGTCTTAAAAATCGGATAGATATTTAAGATGATCAGACCAAGCATTGTAGGAAGAATGAACGCCCATCCCCAGATGAATTCATTCCGCGCCTGACTGGTACCTTTTTTTGGATTTGCCACGGCTCTCACTCCTTCTTATCGTAAAATTCTGTTGCTGATTTGAACGGAAAACTGCCGCACATCTGCATATCTGTTGTGACTTCTGCGGTTATCACATGATCGGAATCTTTTCTGCGGCAGCTTTTCTGTTTCTTATTTTTTATGAATGGTTTTGTTGAATATTAATTAATAGGACTCTTCTGCGATGGCATCGTTCATAATAGTAACGATATTCTTGCATGCATCATCCATGCTTTCTTCATCATTCCATGGTTTCTTCAGTTCTTCGCACATTGGGTTCCACCATGCAAGTGTTGCATTTGTATGTGGCCTGAATACGATGTTATCCATTGCATCCATGTATGGCTGTAAGTTGAAGCAGTCAACACTGTTAACCCATCCATCGGATATTCCTTCGTAAGCTGCCATTGTTACACCAAGGTCAGCCTGTTTCTGCTGCATATCTTTGGAACCGAACCACTCAATAAGCTGGAAAGCTTCGTCCGGCATATCTGTGTTTGCAGATGCTGCCCATCCAAGACCATTGTAAAGAGATACGCTCTCTCCTGTTTCAGCATCTTTCGGAAGTCTTGCCACATCACAGTGTTCTTTGATATAATCGTTGTCTTTGAAAGCAGATACCATCCAGGATCCCTGAGAGATCATAGCTACTTTACCAGATCCGAAGAGTACGTCTGTACCTGTTTCGGACATTGTAGATGCAGGAGGCATTACATTTTTAACGCATTTGTCAACAAATTCCATTGCCTTGATGGTATTAGGATCATCAAAACCGGATTTGTTGTCATCTGTCAGTACACATCCGCCCATGGAGTAAACAATATTCATCCATGTATCCTGCTCGTTAGATGGGTTTGCTGCGAAACCATACTGGCTTCCGTCTTCTTTTGTAAGTTTCTCTGCAATATCATAGAATTCATCCCATGTCCAGCTTCCGTCCGGATAGTCGATTCCTGCTTCATCAAACATATCTTTGTTGTACCACATAGCAATTGTATCGATGTCCTTCGGTACTGCGTATGTTTTTCCGTCCCACTGATACATTTCTTTGATATCTTCCGGGAATTTGTCCATTTCCAGTTTGTCGCTGTCTGCAATCTTGTCAGTCAGATCAAGTAAGATATCATTGGACATATATCTTACAGCTTCATTGGAATGCATCCAGAATACGTCCGGCATGTCTCCGCCTGATGCACCTGCTTCAAGAAGTGTCCAGTAGCTGCTCCACTCTACTACCTGAAGTTCAGTTTTGATTCCGGTCTCTTTTGTAAACTCATCCATGATTTCCTGAAGTCCGGCTTTCTGTCCGTTATCCCAGATTGCAACTGTCAGAGTTTTGTCTTTCGCCTGTGCGCTTACTGGTGCAAGTGCAGTAACTGTCATAGCACCGATCACTGTTGCGACTGTGAGTTTTTTCATGTTTTTTCTCATATACATCCTCCTTTATTCGTCGTTTCGACGTGTTCCTTGTGATTCTTATTATACGTTTTTGTCTATTTTTTTAAATGGACTAATGAAATGAATTTATGTCATAATCGTTATGGAAAAAACGCTGAATTTATGGTAAAATGTCAACTAAGGCTTGAATTTATGCGTATTTGCATGATATCAGTCCTTATGTCTTTATATCAACAATATCTGCAGTCAAAGAAAATAGAAAAAGGAATTGCGCAAATGCCAAATGTAAAATATACGGACAGCGCTACTTTCCGCTGTCTTGAAAACCTGAAAGAGGGCTCCCTTGATATCAGTCTGATCCATACGGGCAAAGAACACTGCCCGCCCGGACATATCTGTTCCATGCCAAGAGATGAGTTCATCATCCATTTTGTGCTGAACGGTACCGGATTCTATTCTGCCGGAGGTCAGACCTGGAGCCTTACTCCCGGACAGATGTTTGTAATTTATCCAAATGAACCTATCACATATGGTTCAGACGAAATCAATCCCTGGACTTATGCCTGGATTGGTTTTCGCGGAATCCGAGCTCATTCGATGGTAAAAGAATGTGGATTTTCCAAAAATCAATTAGTGCTTCCTGCACCGGATCAGAAAATAATCCTGAAACATATTGATTATATGCTGAATCATAAGCAGCTTTCCAGAGCCAATGATCTAAAGCGCCAGGCTTATCTGATCCTGTTGTTAGCCGAGCTTGCCGACTTTCATGAAAAACAGTCTGCACAGAACAAAAAAAATATCAAATATGCTTACAGCACCAGTGTTTACGTGGAGCTTGCCATTGAATATATTAAAGATATGTATCAAAAGGGAATCGGGATTTCTGATATTGCAGATAATATCGGAATCAGCCGTGCCTATCTGAACAGTTCCTTTCAGAAAGAGCTTGGAATGTCCGCACAGACCTTCCTCATTGATTATAAGATGCATAAAGCAGCCAGTCTTCTGGTCAGCACCAGTCTGTCTGTTAAAGAGATTGCTAATAATGTGGGCTATGAAGACCAACTTGTTTTTTCAAAAGCTTTTAAGAAGAAGTTTGGAATGAGTCCGAAGAATTATAAGACTCATAAAGAAATGATGGATAAATTTAACGAAAAGCAGGTAGACGATCCCGTGTGATCGTTCTGCCTGCTTTTTGTTGATTTTTTATTTCTATCTATTGCTTTTCGCAACCTCCATAAGGAGCTTACCTGATTCGGTTATTATTTTGCAGTTAAAACATAAATTCTGGACTCATAGTCTGTGCATGGTTCGTCTTCACTTGTAGGTTCACCTGCTGTACAGTCTGTAGTGAGCAGTCCCAGATTCATCAGCTCATCCCCGTAGTTTTCTGTTTCATTATACTCATTTCTGTAGATAAGATCCGGATCCAGTCCCTGAAGCCGCACTCTGGTAAAATCTGCGTTTACTACATTTCTTTCCCTGTACCAGAATACCAGCGCTGTTTTTTTGTCCTCGCTGACTGTCATCCACACAGTTTCATTGCCCTCAAAAGGACTCTTCAGTCTGTAAAAAGTTCCAAACTGGATCAGTTCTCTGTATTCTTTCATAAAGGTAATCTGCTGTTTTACTTCACTGATTTCCTCATCAGACAGTTTATTCAGATCCAGCTCATATCCGAAAGTTCCAAAATAAGCTACATTTGCTCTTGTATGTAGCGGAGTTTTGCGGTTTAACTGATGGTTTGGTACTACAGAAACATGACTTCCCATGGAGCTTACCGGATAACACATGCTTGTGCCGTACTGGATTTTCACACGCTCTGCCGCATCTGTATCATCACTGGTCCATCCCTGTGGCGCATAATAAAGGATTCCCGGGTCAAAACGCCCGCCGCCGCTTGCGCAGGACTCAAAGAGGATCTGCGAAAATGCAGTATTTAACCGCTCATACAGATCATAAACTCCGAGAATATATCTGTGAAATACTTCTCCCTGACGGTCTGCAGGAAGTGCAGCCGAATAACATTCCGTGATACTTCTGTTCATATCCCATTTGATGTAGGAAACCTTCGCTTCTGAGAGAATTTTATACATCATCTCATAAATACAGTCCACTACTTCTTTTCTGGAAAAGTCCAACACATACTGGTTTCTGCCATGACAGGAATGCCTCTGCGGTGTCTGCAGAATCCAGTCCGGATGTACACGATAAAGATCTGAATCCTTGTTCACCATCTCCGGCTCAAACCACAGACCAAATTTCATACCCATCTCTTCAATCCTGTCTGCGATTCCCTTGATTCCCTGGGGAAGACGCTCTCTGTTTGCCACCCAGTCACCAAGTCCTGCATAATCGTTGCTTCGTGCACCGAACCATCCGTCATCCAGTACAAATAATTCAACACCGCATTCCTTTGCCTTTGCTGCGATTTCTACCAGACGGTCCTCTGTAAAATCAAAATAAGTAGCTTCCCAGTTATTGTTAAGGATTGGTCTGGGACGGTCTCTCCAGTAACCTCTTGCCAGTCTCTTCTGATATAATTTATGGAAGGTCTGGCTCATTCCATTCAGACCCTTATCAGAAAATACTACTACTGCTTCCGGAGTCTGAAAGCTCTCACCACAGTCCAGCTTCCAGTCAAAATTCTGCGGATTGATCCCTGCAGTGATACGGGTTGTATCATGAGTATCCACCTCTGCCTGCATTCTGTGATTTCCGCTGTAGATCAGGCTGAATCCCATCACTTCTCCTGCGTTTTCTGTTGCTGACGGACGTCGGAGTACAATAAAGGGATTATGTTCATGAGAGGAATTTCCTCTGATGCTTCCCACAGACTGGATTCCCTGCTCTAATCTGCGTTCTTTCACATGACGTTCTCTGGACCATGCGCCGGAAAACTGCATCCACACATAATCCTTGTCCGGCAGATCAAGGCTGAGGCTCATTGCATTTAACAGATGTACTGATGATGTACCCTCGTTTGTAAATCTGGCACTTCTGGTGATGATTCCCCCTTGTGCAAAAATAGTATAAAGCAATTCCAGTACAATTCCTGTTACTTCATCTTTCAGTTTTATACATAAGGTCTGGGCTTCTTCGTCTTTCTCAGTATAAGTAGCCGGAAGTCCCTGAAGTTTTGGTTTTCCAGCTGCAATTGTATAACTTACATAAGTAAAATCAGAAATCCTGCTGCCGTTTTCCTGAAGGATTTCCATTGCCGGATAACGGTAATCAGAACTACCATACACCGGATATTCCAGTTTCAGATGCTCCAGCGAAAATTTGCGGTTTTCCTCATAAACACAGGCTGTCATTGGTCGCTGCTTCATCTCAAGAAGATATGAAAAATCTTCTCTGTCATGGATTCTTTTCCCAAAATAGAGATTTCCAAGATGTCCATTTGGAAGCACACACATAATATAACTGATGTCACTGTTGTATAAATGGAATGTGTTTGAACTTTCATGAAAAATAATACTCATAACTGTCCCCTTTCTATAATAAATTCAATATACATGAAGTTAGGGGCAAAAGGTTTTTTGACCCTAACTTGATATCACGGATTGCTCCGCGGCTGTGCTGATATCATATACATTATTATAGAGAAAGTTATTCTGAGGCGTTATGGCATTATGTTTGTCTGAACCTTCAAAATGTTAACTGTTGATCAGCTGTTCCAGCCCATCCTCTGACACTTCCAGGTTTCTTCGGTTTTTACTTCTGTCCTGCCTGCGAAACTGAGTTGGTGTCAGTCCTGCTTCATGTTTGAATGCCCTGGCAAATCGTTCTGCATTTCCATAGCCACAGGATTTTCCAATTGATTCTACAGACAGTTCCGTAAGAACCAGCAATTCTCTTGCCCTTGTAATACGGTATTTCTGCAGAAAGTCCTTTGGTGAGATGTGAAGTTCATTCATGAAGATTGTGTACAGATAACTGCGGTTAACATTTAAATGCTCTGCCAGTTCCTGCACTCCGATTCCACAGGCATATTCATTTTTTATAAATGCCATGGCTTCTTTGATATATTCTCCATACCCGTTTTCTTTTCCATATTTCTTTTCTTTTGTGTTGCCCAGATAAGTATCAATCACCACATCTTTTGTAAGAACTGAAAAGAAATCATATAATCGTCCCTGCAGATAATACAGATTTGAAGTGGTACTTTCTGTATGTTTCAGAATATCCAGCACAATTTTCTTTAACTCTTCTCCACTTTCCGAACGGAAGATCAACTGCTCGCTGTTTAATCCGATATCTCGAATATATTTTCCTGCATTGGTGCCGCCTACTCCGATCCAAAGATAACTCCAGGGATCATCTTTATCTGCCTGATAGAAAGTCTGTGTACCCGGCTCGATCAGAAACCCCTGTCCGGCAGTGAGATAATGTTTTTGTCCGGACACCTGATACATTCCTTTTCCTTTCACTACAAAATGGATCAGATAATGTGGACGGGATGCCGGGCCATAGCAATGCAGCGGCCCGCATTGTGCGTAGCCGCTGTAGCTTAGATAAAATTCTCTGAATTTTGGTTCCTGTAATTGTAAGACATATGAATCTTCCATAATATATAGTCTGCTCTCCTGTTTTATAAACAACCATTAACTTCCGGCTATATCATAAGGCCAGCGAACACTCATCTATCTTCTTTAATTCCTCTTCACTGAAGGATGCACTGTCCAGCACTTTCAGATTCTCAAGAATCTGCTGTGGACGGGATGCTCCTATAAGCACACTGGTTACAATTCCATCACGGAGAATCCATTTCAGTGCCATCTGAGCAAGGCTTTCGCCTCTTTCTGCTGCAATTGCATTCAGACTGCGGATACTGTTAAGACGTTCCTCGCTGAACTGATCTGCATGGAGAAAACGTCCGTCTGTGTTAACACGGCTGTCCTTCGGAATTCCGTTCAAATAACGGTCAGTAAGCATTCCCTGGGATAACGGGCTAAATGCAATAATTCCCTTTTTCCTCTCTGCTGCAGCCTGTTTCAGGCCATTTGTCTCGATGGTACGGTTAAAGATATTATATCTGTTCTGATTAATGATAAACGGACAATGCAGTTCTTCCAGAATATCTGCAGCGCGTTTCATTGTCTCACCATCATAGTTGGAGATTCCAACATACAATGCCTTTCCGCTTCTGACAATTTGTGCAAGAGCCTCCATGGTCTCCTCCAGAGGCGTCTCCGGATCCATTCTATGATGATAAAAGATATCTACATAATCCAGACCAAGGCGTTTCAGGCTCTGGTCAAGACTGGCGATCAGATACTTACGGCTTCCCCAGTTTCCATAAGGTCCCGGCCACATATCATAGCCTGCCTTTGTGCTGACGATCAGCTCATCTCTGTATGCAGAAAATTCCTCTCTCAGGATTTTTCCAAAATTTTCCTCCGCACTTCCGGGCTGTGGACCATAGTTGTTTGCAAGGTCAAAATGAGTAATCCCATTGTCAAATGCCGTAAAGCACATCTGCTTCATATTCTCATAAACACCGGTATCCCCGAAATTATGCCATAAACCCAGAGACAACTCCGGCAACATCAGCCCACTGGCACCACAGCGGTGGTATTTCATAGTTTCATAACGTTTTTCATCTGCCTGATACATAAGATAATTCCTCCCTTTTCGTACAGTTTTCAAATCTTCACTTTTATTAAATCCTACTCTAATCTGCAACTTTGCAAATCACATTTTGCACCTTCTCAGACTGTATCAGCATCCTCATCTTCTCATCCCCATCCTCAATCTCAGGCTTACCACATCTAAGACTATCTGGATGCTCCGACACACAGCAATTCTTATACCAGCATTCACCCATAAGAGTCCCTTTAACAGACCACTTTTCATTTTGTGTAAATTCGCCTGCCAATGACTTCATCACTCGTTCTGTAGAATATCTTTTAAAACCTGCTATATACTGCAATGTCTTCTCGTCATCAATCTTTGATAAATTGATTCTATGATTCTCAACTGCTGCCAAGACTTCTTCACGAATTTTGATTTTATCTGTCTTTCCGGTGCCTGTCCATGCTATTAGCTTGTCAAATGCAAGAATCAGATATTCAAAACAAATCATATCCAGAATTACAATTTTTCCTTCCGACTTATCTGTTATTGATTTCAACATACGATACTTGTTACGAATATCCTGATTATCAACCACATAATCAAATGCAACGTAATATTTATCGTCATCTTTAATGTCCAAGTCTATTACCGCATCCAGTAATCCCTGATTGCTTCCTTTACTTTCGACTACAAGCTCATTATCAAAGAAAAACTTGTTAACTAATTTCCAGAAGTGAAGCCCTGCACCAGTATCCTCCGTCCATAAATATCTCATATCACAGCTCCTCTTCCAGCGTTATTCTGTTGTTATCAAACTTCAGCACCTTAAAACTTTTATCAGATACATTGAGTCCGTCACAATTTCGCAGAAAAAGCATATACTGATTTGAGAACTCAAAATTAATGAATCTCCTGATATCATCATTAATCAAGTAATCTGCATTATCTACCACAATGAAACTATCCCGGCACTGTTTTATTGCTTTTAAAAAATCATCTGATTTATAGTTAAATAATTTTATAGCCTTGTATTCGTCTGTTAGTCTTATATCTTCCAGCATTTCATAAAGGACTGTTTTACCGGTGCCGCTGTCTCCGCCAACAAGAGTAATTCTATCCTCAAATTCCAAATCGTATGAAAATGGATCTGCTTTAAAAGTAATGTTCTTATAAATCATCTGCTTCTCTCCTTTCATACTCCTTACTCCACCAGGCATTATAGCCTCTCCCGCCGATAACTATATCAGAATTATTAAATCGGATTTTTGCATTGTCCGGGATATCAAAAAGTGTCGGTCTTGACATATAAATCTTTATATTTTCCATAGTAAAAATGATCCTTAACACATTCGGACCACATTCCTCGACACTTACCACCTTATCAGGGTGTTTTACAATATTTATCAGTGTCTTGCAGCCTGATGATAAATTACGTATTGTACCCAATCCATATTTTGTTTCTATATGCTTGTCCGGAGTCAGCTTTGCCTCATCTATTTGCCAGATTAAATCCATTTCTTTTTGTGACATTTCTTCATTACCTGTGTTCAGATTAAAGTACAGGTCGTTTTGAAGTATCCAGTCTTTTGAATTAATCTTATTTGTATATATATCTATCATTTAATGTTACTCCTTTTCATTGTCGATCGCCGACTTTTGAGAATCGTTGGACCACTATAATACCCACGTTTTCGCCCTGCATTATAAATCAAAATTTACTTGTATATCATATCACATTTTCAATGTTATAAATATCATTTTTTGTTGTCTATTTATCTATAATAGTATAATAGCTAAAGTGTTACTGTTCATTTGAAGAGCTCCGATAGGGATTAACCAAAATCAATTGTTATCGGAGCCTTCAAACGGAACGCAAGAACAAAATGACCATACTAGAGTATTGATTAACTCCGGTGTGGTCGTTTTTTATATCATTTTATTTGCATCAACTGTTAATCCAGCTGCTTGCATATTTTTACATAATTGCATTTTCCATGCACCATTTTCATCCATAGGAATATACACAACACCTGAAATATCGCCAGGAGTTTCAACATTTCCCTTTACTAAAGCGCAAACATTACCTCTGCCAAGTTTGCCAATTAAGTATCCGTGCTCAAACACAACATTTTGACGTGCTCTATATTTGTTTTCAGATTCGTTCAGTTCCTTTGCGCGCCCCAGATTACATTCTGTATATAGTACAACAGCAAATGAAACATCTGTGTATTTTTCGATTTTCTCAATTATTGTCATTCCAGCATCTGCTTGTTCGTGAAGTATAATTGCTTCAAAACCAGCTTTTTCCAAAGTTCTAGCCATAGATTCTTTTGCAGATGTATCGTGCCCATGTACAATAAATACTTTATTACTCATTTCTTGGTTCACCTCTATTTCTTTAAATTTATAATCAGATGAAATTGGTTCATCCCAGTATTCATTATCTAAAAGCAAGGCTTCAAGATACCCAACCATATCATCAAAAGATGACGGTCTATTGGCTCTATGAAAATACGTGGAGTCAATACTTTGATGAAGCGGATGGTCTTTAAGATGTCGTTCATTAAAAATACTAATTTCACTCATCCAAGCATTATATTTTGGTCCTGATACATAAGATATTGCAAACCCATCCCCAGCTGGGTGATATTCCTCAGCCTTGATTCTTTTACTTCTCTCTAGGAATTGTTCGACTTTTCTTTTGTTCGGATTTTCAGTCTCTTCTTTATTTAGCAAAAGTATCATTCTCAATTTTTGAGATATTGCCTTCAATTCAGGTCTGTAATCAAATGGTTGCCCTACAGCAACGGCTTTTCCATTCGTAGAAAGATTGACCAAGAATTTATCATCAATCGTTGAGTATTTAGCAACAAGCTCAGAATAGAAATCTTCTGAGCCCTCAGTAGTAGAAAAAGCGTCACAAGCATTTATATCTTTCTTAATTTCTTCTAATATTTGTTTTGATAACCTCATGTAAACTAGCTTCCCTCCTTATGCAGCTCCGATCCAACCATATCCCTGAACTGCCATATCCACAAAGTGGTTCATGAGCAGAGATACCTTAGAATCAAATGCTGCTTTATCATAACTTTCAGGCAGATCATCATTCAATGATAATTCTACCTCGTATTTAAGCTTGGCACGTGGCTGCTCGTCCTTGTACCAATCTACCACTAGAAGGCTACTACGATTATCCACTAATTTCTTATAAAGGTTTTTAGCAGAAAGTTTTACTTTTCGATCTTCATCCTGTGTTAATTTCTTTCCGACAATCAGCAAATCGTAAATCTCAAGTTCTTCTTCCGTAAGACCTTTGGTATTTGCACGATTATCTTCCTGACGAAGCTCTTCAAGGAGTTTTAAAAGCTGCTCATAATAATCCTCGTTTTCAGTGCCGCCTGCGTTGTAAGAATCAATAATACGCTTGAACCTTTCTGAGAACTTGGTTCTTGTGCAGTTTTTGTTAAGCATCTGTTCCAGTGCTTGCTCGATATATTCCTTCAAATTGTTAATTTCAATCGCCTTGTATTTAGCTACCTTGATTTCTTTTCTCAATTGCTCAACATCAACCTTAGAAAGGTCGATGACTTTTGTGCCTTTACTCATGTACTGTGCAGGTTCCTCGCGCACATAATTAACGAAATCTTGACTTGCGGTAACACTACCATCTAGAATTTGGTTCATTTTCTGTCTTGCACGAGCTACTTTTTCATCATCGATAGTGTGGTAGAAAAGGCCATGCAAATACACAAGTGGTGCAAACTTATCGTTGCTCCAATTCTTCTCAAAGATTTCCGGCTTTGATGCTTCATAGAGATTTGTCAACGTATTAAGGATAACCTTGAATTTTTCTTTGTCGTCATCTTTTGCAACGATAGTATCATAGGCACTTCTTAATGCATCCAGTTTATCGAGAGTATTTGAATCAGCGATTATCTTTTTCAAATCAATATCAAGAGACAACAAGAAAGAATCTGCTTCATCGATTGTGCCATCGATATAGCTTATTAATTGGTCAATATCCTTTGCCGGGAACTCTGTACCATCATCTCCAGTCGCATATTCAGTCAATGCTTTTTTCATGTACTTGAATACATTTACATAATCCACGATGATTCCGGCAGGTTTTCCCGGATATACTCTGTTGGCACGAGCAATCGCCTGCATCAGCGTGTGTCCCTTCATTGGCTTATCAAGATAAAGTGTAGATAAGTTCTTTACATCAAATCCTGTCAGCCACATTGCACAAACGAAAACAAGTTGCAGTGAGTCATCAGGATCTTTGAATCTATCCTCAATATCTCTGCCGTTCGGCGTGATTTCTTTCATCTTTGCACGATGCTCAGATATCTTTAATCCTTGCTTAGCAAACTTGGTTTCTTCATCATTTTCCTCTGAAATAATAACAGCCATTTCAACCTTGTTCATATAAGCAAGAATGCGAGTGAGCTGATCACGCTCTTCTTTGGTAGAAGCCGTGTTTCGCTCTTTCATGATATTTTGCTTTTCTATAGCCCAGTAATGCTGAACCTTGTCATACATTTTGACAGCAGTGTATTTGTCGACAGATACAACCATACCTTTTCCAAGGAATCCTCGTCTTGGGAAGTGGTAGGCAATATCCTGTGCCACTTTATCTAAGCGGTCTTCTCTCTTGATAACTTCAAAGATACGCGATGATGCATTCTCTAAGAGACGAGTTTCATCCTCGTTAAGTTTTTCTTCTTCAATAATGTCCACAACGTCATCGTCAAGGAAATCATTCTCAAGTCCAACTTCCGGAACTCGTCTAGAATAGAATAAAGGCACTGTAGATCCGTCTTCAACAGACTGTTTAAAATTATACTCTGATACATAATCTCCAAACCACTGATTTGTAAGATGTTTTGTACCAAGAAGAGGTGTTCCTGTGAATGCAACAAAGTTAGCATTCGGAAGTGCAGTTCTCATGTTTTCTGCCAAATCCTTATACTGTGTTCTATGTGCTTCATCAACAAGGACAATAATATCGTCACGTGCAGAAAGCACCGGATATTTCTCTGTCTTATCGTATCCGAACTTATAAATCAGCGTGAAGATAAAAGCCTTATACCAGAACGAAAAACTATGGTCACGTGATACCAAGAAGCTGAAAATCGTTTTTAACTTTATTGAGAATATTCAAATACCGAACAATAAAAAAACGGCATAGCCGATATTTCACGACTATGCCGAATTTTTCAAGCCACAGTTAATCCCTTACGGAACTTACCTTTCCGACAGCCCCTTTTCAAAATAAATAAACTATATTAAATTCCTTTAAAGCTAAAGGAGAATTCCATCTTTCCGTCTGCATTCAGCAGATATTCCGGATGGGTATATGCTCCCCAGCTGTCGTCGCCGCCGATTCCCATCTGGCCTTTGGCTACACGTACTACTGTGTAATGAATCTGTGGGAGTTCATATGGATGCATGGCATTTTCCATCTCATGTGGAGTGTATGGGAGTGCAGAGAACATCATTGATTCTCCATCCATTTCAAAGTACATTCCTCTGCCCTTGCGGTCTGTAACCTTCGCCCAGCGTACTTCCTCTTTTGCTCCACATTCCTGCGGTACCATGTATCTTGCCATGTTGTCCACAACTTTGTTCTGATAAATGCCCAGTTTTGCACCTTTTTTTCGGTCTGCATAGGTTTCAGCTTCGCCCAGTCCATACCACTGAACATTGTCGTAATCTGCATTGAATTTGAAAATCACCCCAAATTCCGGCATATCACCAAGTTCTTTTACAGGATCATAAGTTAAAGTTGTCTTCACTTTTCCATCGCCGAATACTTCGTAGGTGAGCTGACACTCACTGGCTGGTGTGGTTGGCATCAGATAGGTAAATGTTACTTTTACAGAGTGGTCTGTTTCTTCTGCCTGTGGTAAATTGGATGGGCCATATGCACCTTTTCTGTATTCTTTGTGGCTTAAATACATGCTGGCAATTTTCCACTGTGCGTAGCGCATCTGCATAAGATTCCCACAGTCATTATCTGTTGGTGCACGCCAGAAGTTTGGTTTCGGGATTGCCTCGATCATCTCTTTGCCCGCATATTTGTAAGAAACCAGACCACCATTGAGGACGGAGAACATTACTTCAAAGTGCTCGCCGCGGACACCAATGTTGTGTGTGCTTCGGATGATCTGTGGCTTCTTTACAAACGCATCTGATACACATACATCTTTTTCCGCTGTAATCGCTGTTTCTGCTGAATCTGATTTTCCATCCGGAACATCCTCTTTCACCTGATATACATACTGTCCAAACGCAATCTCATGGCCTGCAGGTGCCCATATCTCTTCCTCTTTCAGATGGAAGGAAACAGTAATTGTATATTCTCCGGCTGCCTCAGCCTTTTCAAAAGGCTGTTTATATTCTTCCTCACTCAATGGCTCAACTGCTGTTTCCAATGCTTCTGTACGAATCACTTTTCCATTCTTTGCAAGTGTTACCTTACAGTCAAAAGTATTTGTGTTTACAAATAGATTCTTGTTAATCACTTTTACTGTATCAGCTGTCACCTCTGCTGTAATATTCTGATAATTGAATTTCACTTCCTGCATCTTTGGAGATGGCTCTCTGTCACCGCCATATGCGATTCCGTTACCACTGAAATTATAGTCTGTAGGGCGTTCTCCGAAATCGCCGCCGTATGCCTGGAACTCTTTTCCATAGCGGTCTTTCTTATAAATAGACTGGTCAATGTAATCCCAGATAAATCCGCCCTGATATTTGGGTTCTGTATCTGTCAGGTCTGTATATTTGTGCATAGCACCGCAGGAATTTCCCATGGCATGTGTATACTCACAGCAGATAAACGGTTTGCTGTCATCCTTTGCCAGAAACTCTTTGATTGCTTCTACAGACGGATACATCTGACTTTCCATATCACTGGTATCATTATAACTGCGGTCATGGAAAAGTCCTTCATAATGTACCAGACGGGTAGGATCATTCTTACGGAAAAGCAGAGACATTTCATAGATATCTTTTCCGCCAAAAGATTCATTTCCACAGGACCAGATCAGGATTGCCGGATGATTCTTGTCTCTCTGATACATGGAGTTGGCACGGTCAAGCATCATATCCAGCCATTCCGGTTTGTTGTGAGGAACAACATGAGTATAATCCTTTGTAAATTCCGCCACATCCCAGGAACCATGGGATTCCAGGTTTGTCTCATCGATCATATAAATACCATATTCATCACAAAGCTGATAGATCAGTGATGTATCCGGATAATGACAGGTACGAATGGCATTGATATTATTCTGCTTCATAATGCGAAGATCCTTGCGGAGTTCTTCCTCTGATACATGTCTGCCGCTGACAGAACTGAATTCATGACGGTTTACGCCCTTAAACACGATACGCTTTCCGTTCAGAGTCATAATGCCGTCCTTCATCTCGAAACGGCGGAATCCAACCTTCTGAGGAATCACTTCCTGAATATTTCCTGCTTCGTCATAAAGTTCAATTGTAAGATCATAGAGCTGCGGATCTTCTGCACTCCATAATTTTGGATTATTGATTTTCCATGCAAAACTGTTCTGTACAGTCTTGCTGCTATTTGTTTTCTGAATATAAAATGGCTCTGCATTTGCTTCTTCATTTTCAGCTTCTGTAAGAGATTTTTTCTCTTCCAGCACACATTCTCCATCTTTCTCAAGTCTGAAAACAATGCTTCCCTTTCCCCATGTCTTTACCTTAATTTCAAGATCTGCTACATCCAGATTCTCTTCCGGGATTGCACGGATCTGGAGATCATATGCATGGGTATCCGGAACTGTATAAAGATACACATCTCTGTAAATTCCGGAGAAACGGAAGAAGTCCTGATCTTCGCACCAACTGCTGGAGGTCCATTTGAACACCTGTGCTGCCAGCTTATTCTGTCCATCTTTAAGATAATCTGTCAGTTCAAATTCAGATGGGGTGAAAGAATCCTCACTGTAGCCAACAAAGGCTCCGTTCAGCCACAGTGCAAGTCCGCTCTCTGCTCCCTGGAAAGAAATAAACAACCTCTTTCCCTTCATATGTTCCGGCACTGTAAAATATTTCACATAGCTTGCAACCGGATTAAATCTCTCCGGTATCTGACCCGGATAAATTTCCTCATGTCCTTCCCATGGATACTGGACATTAGCATACTGGGGTGCATCATATCCTTCCATCTGGATATGTGCAGGTACATGAATGTCATCCCAGTCATAACAGCAGTAGTCCTCTTTCTCAAATCCCTGAACTGCACTTTTGTAATTGCGCGCATAATGAAACTTCCATAAACCGTTCAGACTATAGCGAAAAGAAGTTTCCGTCCCATCCTGCACAGCAGTCTGCATTTCATTCCCATCTCTATAATATACATGATCTGAATGAGCTTCCATTCGGTTATCGCAGAAATACTGTGGATCTTTTACCAGTAAATAATCAAATGCCTTCATACTCTTATGTTCTCCTCATGATTTGTTGTTTTATAACTTTTCTCTCTGCCTGCAATATTACATTTCGCCATGCATTTGTAAAATACTTCCAGCAAAATACTTTATATATGACTTTTTTCATAAAAATATCTTATACGATATTGCCAACAGCCAGTTATCTTTCATAAGCAAAATTATAACATTATACCAATCCGCATAGTTTGCATATTTGACTATATAATATTCATTTTCGACTTTTATAGATTGATCCTTCGCAGCATTTTCTCAGCCTGCACAACACTCTCCCAGAAGAGGAATAATCGGACTTCTCTTTTATCCGAAAACTCCCTATACAAAAAGGCAGGTGATCTTCACCTGCCCCACAATAGCACTGCATTTATTCAGCCTTCCGCTATCTTATTCCCCTTTAGTTTCCTTCTCTGCCATTCTTGAAAAAACCATCTCATATCCGTCATTTCCATAATTCAATGAACGATTCACACGACTGATCGTTGCTGTGGAAGCTCCGGTTTTCTCCGAAATATCAAGATAGGTTCTCTTGTCCATCAGCATCTTGGCAACCTCAAAACGCTGTGATAAGGAAAGAAGTTCATTGATCGTGCATACATCTTCAAAGAAAGTATAACACTCTTCTTTATCCTTCAGACATAAAATCGCTTCAAAAAGCTGATCTACAGCCTCTGTTCTGATTTTTTTACTCATTTTCATGCTCCTTTTAGAACTCTGTACTTCACTGGACGGACATTTGTCTTTAAAATGTCCGTGTTATATTTCTAACAGTGATATTTTACCACGTTAAATTATAGGAAGCAAGCCTTTAACCTAAAAGAAATTACAGATTTTTTTATTTTCTCACAAAAACCTCTTTCGAAGAGTAAGGCAGATAAAATCATCCTCTTTGTGACGCAGCTCTACACCAAATAACTGCTTCTCAGTTTATCAGAATTTACGATTCACATACTTCCTTATTGCATCCACAGACCGATTAAGAACCAGCTCTTCCGGAAAATCCAGTTTTTCCAGCAGATCTCTCGCCCGATCAAACTCCCCGATCAGAAGATCAAAATGAGCATCACTGTCCATCACCACCGGAACCTGATATTTCTTACACAGTTCCAACATCACAGTATCATTTTCCACAGCATTCTGCCGGTTACAGTCCGGATCCATAGAATGATTATTCAGTTCCAGAACCTTCCCATATTCCTTCGCACCCTGAACCAGTGCCTCATAATCGATTTCATATCTCCCATCATCCGGATGCCCGATAATATTTACATAAGGATTCTTCATCACATTCAGATAGCTTTCTGTATTCTCCAGCTTAGATCCCGGCTTCATGCATGGCATATGCAGACTGGCGATCACCACATCCATCCTCTCCAACGTCCGCTGCGCCAGATCCACAGTCCCCTGTGCATCCAGAATATTCACCTCAGACCCCAGAAGCAACTGAATCCCATACATCTCCCTGGGCACAATTTTCAGATTCTCAAAATAATACTTATGACAGGTCCCCGGCATAGCAGGCGCATGCTCCGTAATCCCCAGAACCTCCAGTCCCTTATCTGCGGCCGCTTTCGCCATCTCCCTCAGAGAACAATATGCATGACCACTCACCAAAGTATGTGTATGCAAATCCAACACAGAACTATATCTCATAACAACCCACTCCTCACTTCGTACAATATTCCCCCTCATTATACGACCATCCTTCTACCTCCACAAGCAAATTTTCCGTCCACCCATTTTTATCGTCCATTTTTACTCAATCCAACACCCCAAAAATCGCCAGCAGCCAGCGCAGAAAAATAGTGTGTTTGATGTGCATTTGCAGGTATCTTAGATATTCTTAGGTCAAAAAAATCTGCGTTATGAGCCGGCTGCATCACTGTCTGAGCGGAGTCTGCGACGGAGCGAGTTTGAGAAGCCGGCTCATGCCTTTAGCAGATTTTCTTGGCCTTAGAATATCTTAGATGCCGAAACCGCACATCAAACACACTATTTTTCTGCGCGTCCCCTGTCAAGTCAAACAGATATTCGCAATTAAAGCAGGAGACTTACTTGATTCGGTAAAAAAACAGGGCCTGCACCCTGCAAGCCCTGCAAAAAATTTCCATTTAAGAATGAATATACAATTTTTATTTTACGATAAAAGATTTTCTCTTACTAACAACATCAAAGATAACCGCTGCCAGCAGAACCAGACCTTTAACAACCTTCTGCAGGTTCTGGTCAATACCCATGATACTCATACCTAAGTTCAGAACACCCATCAGCAATGCACCAATGATAACCCCCGGAACTGTACCGGTTCCGCCATAAGCAGAAGCACCACCAATAAAACAAGCACCGATAGCATCCATCTCAAAGTTTGTACCAGCCTGAGGATTGGCAGAATTCAGACGAGCCATAGTAACCATACCTGCAATAGCAGCCAGAAGACCCATATTCAGATAAGCAAGGAAATAAACCTTATTTGTATTAATACCGGAAAGCTTTGTAGCCTTCTCATTACCGCCAACTGCATAGAAATAACGTCCTGTAGTTGTCTTGGAGGCAATATATGTATAGATTGCAATAATTACAGCTACCCAGATCAGAGAATTCGGAATACCTTTATACTGAGCCAGACGGAACATAAAAGCAAGAACAACTACACAGATCAGAATCATCTTAACTGCAACACCACCAAAAGCATCTACACTGTACCCTTTCTTCACACGATCTGCACGATTCTTCAGAACAAGTAACACATATACAATACAGACAATAATACCAACTACAAAACAGATAAGATTAAATCCCTCTTTCCCAAATGGATCCGGAATATAATTGTTAAACAGTGCCAGGTAAGAATCAGGCATTGGTGCCAGTGTCTGTCCTTGTAAAACTACGTTTGAAAGACCACGGAACGCAAGCATACCAGCCAGAGTTACAATAAACGGTGGGATTCTTACATAGGCAATCCAGAATCCCTGCCATGCACCGATGGCAATACCTGTAAGCAACATAACCAGCATTGTAAGATATGGGTTCATACTGTTGAGAACCATCATCTTACCGCCAACTGCTGCTACAAAACATACAACAGAACCAACAGAAAGGTCAATATTACCACCAGTCAGAATACAGAACAACATACCTGTTGCAAGGATAAATACATACGCATTCTGGGCTACAAGGTTATTCACATTCTGAGGAAGAAGCATAACCCCATTTGTATTTACAGCAAACATGATGACTACCAGAACAAGAACAAGCACCATGGTATATTTCTTTAACATCTCTGAAAAACTAATCTTTTTTTCCATCTTTTTTACGCTCCTTTTCCTGATTTTACGATCTTGGACATGATCAGTTCTGATGTGGCCTCTTCTTTGCCGACCTCACCTACGAACTTGCCCTCATTCATGATATAGATTCTGTCTGACATTCCAAGTACTTCCGGAAGTTCAGAAGAAATCATGATAACAGATTTTCCTGCTGCTACCAGATCGTTAATAATACAGTAAATTTCGTATTTCGCACCTACGTCAATACCACGGGTAGGCTCATCAAGGATCAGAATATCCGGTTCTGTAAACATCCATTTTGCAAGAAGGACTTTCTGCTGGTTACCACCACTTAAGTTGCCTACATTCTGCTCGACAGACGGACATTTTGTTTTCAACTTCTTTCTGTAATCCTCTGCCACCGCATATTCTTTATCTGCGTCAATAACCTTTCCATTACTGACTCCCTTCATATTTGCAAGAGAAGTATTCATCTTAATGGATTTGGAAAGTATCAGACCATTTCCTTTTCTGTCCTCTGTAACATAAGCAAGCTTGTTATCGATTGCTTCCTGTACAGTATTCAGCTTCACTTCTTTTCCGTTCATGAATACCTGACCGGAAATCTTAGTTCCATAACTTTTTCCAAAAATACTCATTGCAAGCTCTGTACGTCCTGCACCCATAAGTCCGGAGATACCTACTACTTCTCCCTTATGCACCTTAAATGATACATTATCTACTACTTTTCGCTCTGAGTACAGCGGATGATAGACATTCCAGTTCTTAACCTCCATGGAAACATCCCCGATCTTTACATCCGGACGTTTCGGGAATCGATCTGTCATCTCACGACCTACCATACCCTGAATAATACGCTGCTCGGAAAAGTCATCTTTCTTCTTATCCAAAGTCTCGATAGTAGATCCATCACGGATAACTGTAATCTTATCCGCAACATAGGAAATTTCATTTAGTTTATGGGAAATGATAATAGATGTCATTCCCTGTTTTTTGAACTTCAGAAGCAATTCCAGCAGAGCCTGAGAATCATCCTCATTTAAAGATGCTGTCGGCTCGTCCAGGATCAGAAGCTTGGCATTTTTTGCCAGTGCCTTGGCGATTTCTACCAGCTGCTGTTTACCTACACCAATATCCTTGATCAAAGTTCTGGAGGATTCTTCAAGTCCTACTATTTTCAGATATTTATCTGCTTCTCCGTAAGTTTCATTCCAGTTAATAGATAATGAACTTCCTCTTTCATTGCCCAGATACATATTTTCACCGATCGTCATATATGGGATCAGCGCCAGTTCCTGGTGAATGATTACAATCCCTTTTTCTTCACTGTCTTTAATTGTATTGAATTTACAGATTTCACCGTTATAAATAATATTACCATCGTATGTTCCATACGGATAAATACCACTTAATACATTCATCAGGGTAGATTTACCGGCTCCATTTTCACCGACCAGAGCGTGAATCTCGCCCTCTTCCACCTGAAGATTAACGTTATCCAGTGCTTTTACACCTGGGAAAGTTTTGGTAATATTTTTCATTTCCAGAAGTATCTTAGCCAATTTTGTTTCCCTCCCTTTATAAATCATGCCTGCGACGGGCAGTCCTATAGCAATCCCAGGAAATACTGAATTACATTATTTTCTGGGATTGCTATAGATTAACACAGGCGGGTGGTATTCCCGCCTGTATGATCAATTTTTATTACTGAATCTGATCTTCTGTATAGTATCCGGAATCGATCAGCATTTCTTTGTAATTGTCAACAGTGACAACAACCGGATCGCAAAGGTATGTCGGGATAACACCTGTGCCGTTATCATAGGATTCTGTATCATTAACTTCCGGTTCTTCACCTTTCATGATGGAATCAACCATTCCAACAACTGCTGTTGCAAGAGCACGTGTATCCTTGAATACGGACATAGCCTGTTTTCCTGCTACAAGGTTCTTAACATTTGGTGTATCACAGTCCTGACCTGTGATGATCGGATATTCTCCTGTATAGGAAGCTGCAAGAGCATTTTCTACGCCAAGTGCTGTAGAGTCATTGGAGCAGAGAACTGCATCAAGATTTGAACCGTCTGAGTAGTTACCTGCGATAATTGTATCCATTCTGTCCTGAGCCTTTGCACTGTCCCAGTTAGCAGTTGCAACCTGCTCAAATTCTGTCTGTCCGGATTTAACTACCAGCTTACCTTCATCAATATATTTCTGAAGTACATCCATTGCTCCACCGAAGAAGAAGTTACAGTTATTGTCACCAGGATCACCTGTGAACAGCTCAATATTAAACGGTCCGTCCTGATTGTCGAGATCAAGTGCATCTACTAAATATTCGCCCTGTTTCTGACCTACCTTGTAATTATCAAATGTTGCATAATAAGTAACTGCATCTGAGTTCATAAGCAGACGGTCATAGGAAATAACCGGGATTCCTGCTTCTTTAGCCTGTTTCAGCGGCTCACCAAGACTGCTTCCGTCGATAGATGCCACAACCAGAAGATCACATCCGTTTGCAACCTGATTCTCAAGCTGTGAAACCTGTGTGCTTACATCGTTGGATGCATACTGAAGGTCTACTTCATAGCCGGCTGCTTCCAGCTCTTTCTTCATGTTCTCGCCATCCTGATTCCATCTCTGAAGATCTTTTGTAGGCATTGTAACACCGATCAGTTTCTTGTCATCCGCTTTAACAGCTACTCCCGGGATAACTACCATTCCAGCTACCATTGATGCACAAAGAATTGCAGATACGACTTTCTTTCTCATTGTAAAAATCCTCCATTTCTTTTTACGTTTCTCACGTTTTCTTGATAACGTTACTATAGCACAGGGCAATCTGGACATGGTTGGCAAAAAACAAGACATTTTAAGAAAAACAAAAAATGCCCTGCACAGGACAGGACATTTTTGTTGCAAGATAATGCTATATACTGATTTACTCTTACCTCTGCAAAAGCAGCCGGATAATCTCTGAATATTTTATTTAACTGTAATCCGCATTCAGATAAACTTCATCTCTGCGGTGGAAACCTCCTTCAATAATCACCTTATCTATATTCTCTTTTGTCACTGCAGTTGGTTCAAGGATGCAGGAAGGAATCTCATAAGTTCCGTCATTTACTGTTTCTGTCACATCTTCCAGTTCTGCAACTCCCTTTCCACTACCCATTTCCACTGCATATTTCGCTGCTTTTCTTGCCAGATCTTCAATTGGTTTAAAAGCAGTCATATACTGTGTTCCTTCTACTATTCTCTGACAGGCTGCAAGATCTCCATCCTGACCTACGACAACCACATTTCCGGCAAGCTGATTCTCTGCCAGTACCTGTACGACCTGACTGGCAATGTCATCATTTCCGCACATAATTCCCTTAACATGAGGATATTTTTCCAGGGCTTCCTCCACATATCCGGCAGCCAGTTCTGCTGTCCAGCCATCACAGTTAGCTTCATAAACCACATGCAGATCTGTGTCTGCAAGCATATCATCAAACCCCTGTTTCACCATCTGGACATTATTATCTGAAGAGGATCCCTGTATCATAAAGACATCTCCTCCCTGAGGAAGTGCATTGACAAGTGCCTGTGCCATGATCTCACCCACCTTACGGTTATCAAAGGAAATGTACAAATCTGTATTGGCATTATTGACCATTCTGTCATAGGAAATAACCGGAATTCCCGCACTCTGTGCCTTCTGTATGGCATCTGAAAGTGCTCCACAGTCTCTTGCGATCACAACGATCACATCCACCTGCTTATTTATAAAGTATTCAATCTGACTGATCTGCTCTTTGACATCTGCACCTGCATCCTGCACATTTACCTCTGCTCCCAGTTCTCTGGCAGTCGCCACAAATACATCTCTGTCGCGGATCCATCTTTCTATAACAAAAGAATCCACTGTAAGTCCGATCTGAACCTTATCCTCTTCCTTATTCTCTTCTGCTGTTTCTTCATTCTTATTCTGTTTTTGTTCTGAAGAGGAACCACATCCTGTCAGCAGTATCATCCCTGTACAAAATGCCAGTATTCCAAGCAGCAGCTTTCCGCAATTCTTTTTTGTCTTATATAATTTCATCAGCCTAACCTCTCTCTGAACTCACTAGGCGTAACTCCTTCATACTTCTTGAAAATCCTGCTGAAGTAATTGGGATCACTGTATCCTGACTGTGCACATATTTCCTTAATGGAAAGTCTGGAATCCTGCAGAAGTTCTCTGGCATTTTTCAGACGTATTTCTGTAAGATATTCAATAAAGTTCTTACCTGTTTCCTGTTTAAAAAGTTTACTGAAATAATACGGACTGATATCTACCTCTCTTGAAACATCATCCAGAGAAATATCCCTGCGGAAATTTTCATTGATATATTCCTTTGCTCTGTCAATAATACTGCCAGCTTCTTTTTCCTTGGAATTCTCCAGTTTCGTACAGATTTCTCTCGTCTTATCCAGAAACCACTTCTTCAGATTTTCTATATCCGTACAGGACTGAAGCTCCCGGATATAGCTTCTCCTGCTGTTAACATTATATTTCAAAGTTCCTGCAAAGAATGCCCTGCGTTCCGCATTCATCACCATCTCCAGGATTTTAATCTCAATGTCTTCTCTTGTGACGGCCTGCTGACTGTGCATCCATTCAAAAAATCCCTCTGCGCAGTTCATCGCTCCCGCAGCATCCTTCTCAAGGATCCTCTTCTGATATCTGATTTCCAGGTCTCTTGGATATTCCCCGTCATATTTCTGTGCCGCCGGTACATCCTCGATATGCACTACATGACTGATGCTCTCTCTCAGTGCGACCACCGCTTCCTTAAAAGATTCCTTCACGCTTCCAAGTTCTTTGACTCTTCCGATTCCACAGCGGAACATACTGTCGATCCGGTTTTCAAATTTATGTACCATATTTCTGGCTCTTGTGACAATTGCAACTCTGTCTTCGTAATCTTCTTTCGCATTTTCATAAGGAACAAGCAGTACGATCCTGTTTCCCATAATAGGACCTACAAGGCATTCAAAGAATCCCTGTGCGATTTCACGAAAAGTAGAATAAAATTTGTTTGCCTTTACACTTGCACCTACTGCATTACTGAGCACCCCATTTTCCATAGAATCTCCAAATTCTATGACCATCATATAACCGTATTTCTGACGGATATCAAGAAGCTGTGTATAATTATCCTGATAAGTAACAAAATCATCCTGCAGAAGAATATTATTGATATATCCACTCTCAATCATAGGTACCACTGTCTCCAGTTTCTCTCTGATCAGGAGATCATCGCTTCTCTTCTGCCGTATCTGATCTACCTTTGTCATCATCTTCGCGCAGGTTTCCAGAATTACTTTCTTATTTACAGGCTTTGTGAGAAACTCCTGAACTCCCAGGTTCACTGCTTCTTTTGCATAATTAAACTTATCATATGCAGTTATGATCACAAAAACTGCTGAGCTGTTAAATTTCTGAATTTCCCTGATTGCCTGGATTCCGCTTATTCCCGGCATCTGGATATCCATAAAACAGATATCCGGCGGATATGCCTGTGCCATCTCCACCACAACTCTGCCTGACTTTGCACAGTGGATTTCACATTCATTTCCATATTCAGTTTCAATAATTTTCTTTAATGATTCCAGCATGATACCTTCATCATCTGCCAGCAAAATTCTATACATCTTCTCTCACTCCCATAATACTTCTCTTAGTTTTCATGCACAGGTATATAGATTACTGCTTCTGTGCCTTTTCCTTCACCTTCACTGTTAATCTCCATAAGCCCTGATTCCTCATAATAAAGTTCCAGACGACTGATCACATTATTCATACCGATTCCTGTAGAATCACCTTCTTCATTTCTGCGCTCTCTGTTTCCTGACAGAACACCCTCTATCTGTTCCTGCGTCATTCCCTTTCCATTATCTTTCACGCTGATACGTATATAATCTGCATCTCCTGTAACTGTGAGATGTATTTTTCCTTCCCATTCAATGTCACGTATTCCATGATTGACTGCATTTTCCACAACCGGCTGCAAGATCATACTTGGCATACGCACATTCTCCAGTGATTCATCCACCTCCTTGCTGAAATGGATATCTCCGGCGAACCGGACATTCAGAATATAAATATAGTTATCAACAGCCTCCAGTTCTTCTCCCAATGTGGCGTCTTCCTGTCCTTTTTTTACATTATAGCGAAAAAAATCCGCCATTTTCTCTACAAAAATCCCGGTCTGCTCTGCATCCTCCATCATTGCAAGCTGTGCTCCTGCATTCAGGGAATTAAACAGAAAGTGCGGATTGATCTGTGACTGAAGATATTTCAGCTGTGCTTCTTTCAGATGATTTTCCATAAGAAGCTCCCTCTCCATCATCTGCTGCTCTTTCTCCATACTTGCTTTCGTCCTTGCCATATACAGATCAAGATTCTCTACCATTGTATTAAACGCTCTGGTTACTGTTCCCAGTTCATCCTGTGCATCTGTATCGTGCATCTTTACATGGAAATTTCCCTGACCTACCAGTTGTGCTGTCTCTGCCATATTGGAAAGGGGAACAAACATATTTCTGGTGGCCTGGATGAGCAGAAGCATTCCACCGGCTACAATTATGATCATAATAACTGAATTGCTTATCTCCAGATATCTCATCACTGCACGAAGTACTGCATAAGTACTGGAGTTCTCCTGAAACATCAGGTTATTCAGTTCGTCAATAGATGACTGGATATATCTGTAAAGCTTTGTTGCATCATCATATTTACGCTTATACTGCTCAACGTTCCTTCCTCGTTTGGCAGCTACCGTTTCCGCAGTACAGTCCAGATATGTTTCCGACATTTTCCGGATATTCCGTTCCAGAAGCTTTACGGGATCATTGATATTATCTTCATTAAGTTTCTCAAGTTCATTTCTGTATTTTGCCTCATTCTGATAATAATCAAGAAGTGTCTGAGAATTCTTAACCTTAAGATACTTATACATATTATCCTGTACTTTCTCAAATACCTGTGAAAGTTCGGTAAGCTCTGCATTACTGGCATAAACATTATCCATCTTTTGCATGGAATTATTGATCCGCACATAAAAAAGCATATTCATGGCAAAAAGAAGGACAGCGATCATACCCACCTCTATAACGATTTTACTGACCAGTGAAAAATCTTTCCAGCGCAACTGCTTCATCCGGACACCCCCTTCCTTCTCATTTCCCGTACTGCATTTTTGTCCAGGAAATTAATATCTACATTATAATAGGAATTGGTCCTTCCATCCTTCTGATATGCTGTCAGAGCTTCTATACTGTATCTGCCAAGCTGCTCTGTATCCACATCACAGGTAACAGAGATTACTCCCTTTTCCACTGCTGTAAGAATATCTTCGGAACTGTAATATCCTATGATTGTAACCTTTCCTGCAAGATTAAAATCCAGCACTGCCTGACGTGCACATTCTGTAGTCTCTTCATCCATACACACAAGAATATCGGGTATTTTATCTCTCTGCTGAAAAATATCTGTTACCGCTTCTTCTGTCTCAAAGGTTCCGGTTAAGCGAAGATTTTTTCCTGTTATCTGGATATTTTGCAAAGAGCCTGCCTTTGCCTGGGCTGCATTGCTGATCTGTGTATATATCTGGCTCTGGTTCATATCATCAATATTTTTCTTCAACAGAATAAGAATACTTTCCGTATCCTCAGTCACATATTCCGCTACCTTTTCGCCATAGACACTTCCAAGCTGATAATCACTGACACCCACGAAACTCTGACGCTTGCTGTGAACTGCATCTCCCATTACAGTAACAACCGGAATTCCTTTCTGAACAGCCTCATTTATCTTCTCTTCCAGTCCCTGCTCCCCACTGTACTGCAGGATAATCCCATCTGAATTTGAAGCAATACTCATATTCATATAATCAAGCTTACTGTAATCGCTCTCTCTTCCACTGCCTCTCAGTTCAAGAATTGCACCATTCTTCTGCGCCCATTCCTGTGCACAATCATAAACCGCTTGCCAGAAAGAAGAATTCGGACTGTCTACGATCATATCGTATTTATATTTACACATCACCTCATTCTTCTCTTCCAGACTACTCCCCCCGGACAGTCCCTCACAATAAGACTCTCCTATCATATAAAAAAGCACTAAAATTCCTGCCAGTGCAAAGAAAACCAGCAGTTTTGTCCGTTTCTTTTTCATCTCAATCTCCGTAAATTCTTTCTTCTATATTTTGCAGAATCTATTATACAATAAATCGGTATGAATTGCTTTCTTTTTTTCATATACTGTAATGATTACATCTGCCACCTGCTGTTTCTTTCGTTCTGACACAGATATTCATACTCTGTGTTCCTGAATCAGAGAGATATTTTTATGAGGAGTATCTTTGCATGAAGCGGACTTTAATATTTTTTGAAATATTATGCATGATTTTTTTCCTGCTCTTTTCTTCTGCTGACAAACGCACACAGTTCCTTACTTCACTGGCAGGTCCCGGTATGCTTTCCCTTGTAAAACAGGCATCTGCAAAAGCTACAGCTTCTGAGGATTTTTCAACTGACACCACCGCCGGGATTCCCGTCGAAGAACCTCCCAGAATCGCACTGACCTTTGATGACGGTCCCAATGCCCGGTATACCCCCATACTTCTGGATGGATTAAAAAAAAGAAACATCCGGGCATCTTTCTTTCTGATAGGCGAGAACATTGAAGGAAACGAAGACATACTCCTGCAAATGCGAAAAGACGGACATCTTATCGGAAATCACACCTGGGATCATGTACAGCTTGACAAGATACCGGCGGAGAAAGCCAGACTGGAAATTGAAAAAACAAATAACAGAATCTATGAAGCTTCCGGAATTTACCCTTCTTATGTACGACCGCCTTTCGGCGCATGGATCAAGGATATGGAACTTTCTGTCACCATGCTTCCCGTATTCTGGGATGTAGACACCCTGGACTGGAAAAGCAAAAACATCGATTCTATCCTGTCTATCGCCCAGAAACAGGTGCATGACGGTTCTATCATCCTGATGCATGACGGCTATCAGACATCTGTGGATGCAGCCCTGAAAATCGCTGATCTTTTTACTGAAAAAGGCTATGTTTTTGTCACTGCAGACCAGCTCCTGCTCACATAAAAGATTTGCTTTTTCCTGCCTGATTCGTTATACTGTTATACAAAGCTTGTACAGATTTCTCTGTAGCAGGATTATTCACAGAGTATGCTGTACATCATTATATACAAAAGGAGTAATTAAACGAATGGACAGACTATTTAACATGGACAACAAATTCTTCACCGTCATGGGACGCGTGGCTGATCTTATTATGCTTAATGTGGTCTTTCTGATCTGTTGTCTGCCGATCGTGACTATTGGTGCGTCACTGACTGCACTCCACTATGTCACACTGAAAATGGCACGTAACGAAGAATCTTATATTATCAGAAGCTTCTTCAAATCCTTTAAGCAGAACTTCAAACAGGCAACTGTCATCAATCTTATCATGCTTGTAGTTGCAGCTATCCTTTACATGGATCTGCGTATTGTAGGCAATATCGGCGGAACAATGTCTCAGGTATTGTATATCGTTTTCTTTGCATTTGCTATCCTTTATATGATGGTATTTCTGTATATTTATCCGGTGCTTGCCAAATTCTACAACTCCATCAAAAACACCTTCCGCAATGCATTCCTGATGGCTATCCGTCATCTTCCGTATACAGTCCTGATGGCAGTCATCACTCTGTTACCTGCAGGCGTGTTTTTTATCAAAAGTTTCCGCATACAGTCCATGGCCATCATGCTCCTGTGCATGTTTGGATTTGCACTGGAGGCATTTATCAACGGACATTTTCTGGTAAAGATCTTTGATAATTATATTCCGGCTGATGCAGATACCCAGGATACAGACCTTCAGAACGGAAACTCTGCTGAAACTTTATCAGCAGAAAATGATCACACAGTATGACCAAATGGGGAGAGAAACCATACCACTCTCTGGACTATATGCTGAGAGAGCGGTTTGGAGAAAAGGTTTATAAGGTCACGCTAAATGGCGGCATGTCCTGTCCCAACAGGGACGGTAAGATTGGAACCCGCGGCTGCATCTTCTGCAGCGCAGGAGGAAGCGGAGATTTCGCTGCAGATGCCGCACTTTCCATCACTGACCAGATAGAAAGCCAGATCAGTATCCTTTCACAGAAACGTCCGATTCATAAATATATTGCCTATTTCCAGGCGTACACAAATACCTACGCACCTGTAGAATATCTGGAGAAAATTTTTACAGAAGCAATCTCTCATCCAAAGATAGTTGCTCTTTCCATCGGCACCAGACCAGACTGCCTCAGTCCTGAAATCGTGACACTTTTGTCCCGGTTAAATAAACAAAAACCTGTCTGGATTGAACTTGGACTTCAGACGATCCATGAGTCCACTGCCAGGTATATCCGAAGGGGATATCCTCTCTGCGTTTTTGATGATGCCGTAAAACGCCTGCGAAAAGAAAATATCGAAGTAATCGTGCATACAATCCTCGGATTGCCCGGTGAAAACACAGCAGATATTCTGGAAACTATGGAATACCTCAACCATATGGATATTCAGGGAATCAAACTGCAGTTACTTCATGTGCTTCGCGGCACTGATCTGGCAGCAGATTACGAGAAAGGACTGTTTCAGACTTACGAACGGGATGAATACATCTCTCTCCTTATAAACTGTCTGGAACATCTCAGACCGGATATGATTATACACCGCATCACAGGCGACGGCCCCAAAGATCTGCTGATCGCACCACTGTGGGCAAGCCGTAAACGTGAGGTATTAAATATGCTGCATCACAGGATGAAAGAAGAACAAAGCTACCAGGGAAGACTGTTTTCACACTAAAAGATTCTCTGCTACTCTATGCAAAGGAGGGATAAAATGGCAACACCATTCACAGTTTACAAATTAATCGTGTTATACATGCTTCAGAATACCGAAAATACCCTGACAAATTCGCAGATTTCGGAATTTATCCTGGACCGGGAATACACAAACTATTTCCATCTCCAACAGGCAATCTCAGAACTGGTAGAAGCAGAACTGATCACCATGGACACCCGTTCCAATGTCTCCCATTACCGGATTACCGAAGATGGCATAAAGACTCTCTCCTTTTTCCAGAAAGATCTCTCTCCTGAGATCAAACAGGAAGTCAGGGAATACCTGAAATCCACCGGCTTCAAAGCCCAGGAGCGAATCGTCACTCCTGCCGATTATTACATCACCAAACAGGGAACCTATTCTGTAAGATGTCAGCTCATCGAAAAGGGCAACTCCCTCATCGACCTGAACATCGCAGCTCCTAACCTTGAGGCAGCACAGTCGATCTGTAAAAAATGGTCCACACATTACCAGGAAATATACGGTAAAATAATGGAAGAGCTCTTATAATGCTCTTCCTTTTTATTTCCTAATCTTTACAAAAAAACAGGGATACGTTATACTAAAACAAATATACGTTCTATAGCACTCCTCGTAAATAATGTATATTGATTAAGAGACTTGCTATAATTTGTCAGAAATACTTTATGTTACTATAAACACGAAATGAAATGTGACTGTTTTATCATCATATTCTATGGAGAAAAAACTATGGATTTATTTGAATACGCCAAATCAAAAACTCTGGACCGGGAATCCCCTCTGGCATCCAGACTGCGCCCCACAACCCTGGATGAAGTTGTAGGGCAGCAACACATCATCGGAAAAAATACCTTATTATACAGGGCTATCAAAGCTGACAAGCTGACCTCCGTCATCTTCTACGGTCCTCCCGGAACCGGCAAGACCACCCTGGCAAAAGTAATCGCCAACACTACCAGTGCAGAATTCACCCAGATCAACGCCACTGTAGCAGGCAAAAAAGATATGGAAGCAGTTGTAAAAGAAGCCCAGCAAAACCTGGGTATGTACGGCAAAAAAACAATCCTCTTCATAGACGAGATCCACCGCTTCAACAAAGGCCAGCAGGACTATCTCCTCCCATTCGTAGAAGACGGAACCATCATCCTCATCGGTGCCACAACAGAGAATCCATACTTCGAAGTCAACGCTGCTTTAATCTCCCGTTCCATCATCTTCGAACTGAAATCCCTGGAGATCTCCGAAGTCAAAGAACTCATCCTTCGCGCAGTCAACGACAAAACAAAAGGAATGGGAAACTATAAAGCCCGGATAGATGAAGACGCCCTCGACTTCCTTGCAGACATGGCAGGCGGCGACGCCAGAAATGCCCTCAATGCCATCGAACTGGGCATCCTCACTACCCCCCGTAGCGAAGACGGTCTCATCCACATCACCCTGGATGTGGCATCTCAGTGCATCCAGAAACGCGTCATCCGCTACGACAAAAACGGAGACAACCACTACGACATCATCTCCGCCTTCATCAAAAGCATGCGTGGCTCAGACCCTGACGCAGCAGTCTACTACCTTGCAAAAATGCTCTACGCCGGAGAAGACGTCAAATTCATAGCCCGAAGAATCATGATCCTCGCCTCCGAAGACATCGGAAACGCCGATCCACAGGCCCTCTGCGTAGCAGTCGCCGCAGCCCAGGCAGTAGAACGCGTAGGAATGCCCGAGTCCCAGATCATCCTCTCTCAGGCAGTCACCTACATGGCCTGCGCCCCCAAAAGCAACTCTGCAGTCAACGCCATCTTCGCTGCCATGGACTCCGTCAAACGCACAAAAACCACAGTCCCGCCACACCTCCAGGACGCCCACTACGGCGGCCACGAAAAACTGGGCCACGGCATCGGCTACAAATACGCCCACGACTACCCAAACCACTACGTACACCAACAATACCTCCCCACCGAAATCCAGGGAGAACACTTCTACGAACTCTCAGAAATGGGCTACGAAAAAAAACTAAAAGAATACCAGAACAAAATCAAATCCCAGTCTTAATCCAAAAAAGGGCAGCCTCCAAAGAGAGACTGCCCTTTTCATCATTTAATTCCCATAACGTTCATCTGCGCCAAAATCGCATCCACACACTTCTCAAATCCAAGCTTTCCTGCATTCAGACACAGATCATAATTCGTCGCATCACTCCAGTCCCCACCGGCAAATTTACGATAATAATCCTGCTTTCTCTTATCATCCCTACGAAGAAACTTCTCAATCTCCTCATCACTGCCGCTGATCTTCTCTCTGGACTTCTCCACACGAAACTCCCAGGGTGCATGAACAAACACTCTCAAAGTATTCGGTCTGTCCTTAAACACATAATTCACACAACGCCCAACGATCACACAGGATTCCTTCTCTGCCAGATCCGTTGCAATCTTCGCCTGATAATTAAAAATATTCTCATCAGAAACAAACCCCTTCTGATCCGGTGCGATCAGATCTCCTTTATATAACCCTGTCTTATTAAACAGAGATGCCTTCACACTGGAGCCTTCTTCCACCTGTCCAAAAAGCTTCACATCAATCCCGCTCTCATCAGAAGCCATCTGAATGATCTGCTTGTCATAGAAAGAAACTCCCAGTTTCTCTGCCAGCATCTTACCGACGGTACGTCCGCCGCTTCCATACTGTCTCGCAATGGTAATTACAAAATTCTCCATAAAATCCCTCCTGTTTACTCTCCAAGATAAGCCTTCTGAACAGATTCATCATGAAGAAGATCACTTGCCTTACCTTCCAGTGTAATCCTTCCGGTTTCAAGGACATAAGCTCTGTCAGCAATAGAAAGAGCCTTCTTCGCATTCTGCTCAACCAGAAGAACCGTTGTTCCACTCTCACTTACCTCTTTAATGATATCAAAGATCTCATTTACAAAGATCGGTGAAAGGCCCATGGACGGCTCGTCCATCAGAATGATCTTCGGCTGGCTCATCAGCGCACGTCCCATGGCGAGCATCTGCTGCTCACCACCACTTAAGGTACCTGCAGTCTGATTCTGACGTTCCTTCAGACGCGGAAAACGTTTATATACTTTCTCAATGGTCGCATCAATCTCATTTTTATCAGATCTTGTAAAAGCACCCATCTTCAGATTCTGAAGAACAGTCATATTTGCAAACACACGTCTTCCTTCCGGAACATGTGCCATACCCATTGTTACGATCTTGTGAGGCGGAACCTTTGTGATATCCTGTCCGTCATAAATAATATGTCCTGATTTTGCCCGGAGAAGTCCTGTCACTGTATGCAGGGTAGTTGTTTTACCTGCACCGTTTGCACCGATCAGAGCAATAACTTCGCCTTCATTTACAGAGAAAGAAACACCCTTCAATGCCTGAATCATTCCATAATAAACCTGTATGTCCTGTACTTCCAGTAATGCCATCTGTCTCTCCTCCTATTCTCCAAGATATGCCTTGATAACTTCCGGATCATGGAGCACATCTGAAGTCTTGCCCTGTCTCAGAACATGACCGAAGTTCAGTACAGTCAGCTCCTCACAGATACCTGAAACCAGCTTCATATCATGCTCGATCAGAAGAATGGTCATATCAAAGTTATCACGAACAAAACGGATGGTATCCATCAGTTCCTCAGTTTCATTGGGGTTCATACCTGCAGCCGGCTCATCCAGAAGAAGAAGCTTTGGCTTTGTTGCCAGTGCTCTGGCAATCTCCAGCTTTCTCTGTTTACCATAAGGAAGGTTGGATGCAAGGATATCTGCCTCTTTGTCCAGATCAAACACTTTAAGAAGCTTCATTGCTTCCTCATTCATGGTTTTCTCAACCTTAAAGTATTTCGGAGTATGTACAATACCTGTAAAAAGGCTGTATTTATCATGATTGTGAAGTCCTGCCTTTACATTGTCCAGCACACTCATCTGATGGAACAGACGGATATTCTGGAATGTTCTGGCGATTCCTGCCTTGTTGATATCAATGGTACTCTTTCCGGTGATATCCTGTCCGTCCAGATTGATGATTCCCTCGTCCGGCTTATACACACCTGTAAGAAGGTTAAAGATTGTAGTCTTACCGGCACCATTCGGACCGATCAGACCATAAAGCTGTCCTTTCTCGATGGAGACATGGAAATCATCCACTGCATGAAGACCGCCGAATGAAATATTTAAATGATTTACTTCCAGCAATGCCATAGCTTATGCCTCCTTTTTCTTAAATTTACTGAAAAGACGCTCTCTCATCTCGATTGCCTTAGGTGCCCAGTTAATCAGCATCATTACGATCAGCACGATTGCATAGAACAGCATACGGTAATCACTGAGTCCACGCAGAAGCTCAGGAAGAAGGTTCAGAATCACTGCTGCAATAATAGAACCACGCATATTTCCAATTCCACCGAGAACTACGAATACCAGGAACATGATAGACATGTTATAACCGAAGTTCTTCGGAAGTGCTGTTAAAGTTGCAAGATTATGAGCATAAAGCACACCGCCGATACCGGCTAATGCTGCTGAGATTGCAAATGCTTTCAGTTTATACTTTGTGATATCAATACCAATTGATTCCGCTGCAATACGGTTATCACGGATTGCCATGATCGCACGTCCGTCTCTGGAATTGATCAGGTTCAGAACTATGAATAAAGTAACCAGGATCAGAATCACACCTATAGTAAAGGTTGACTGTCTCGGTGTACCTGTAATACCCATGGCACCACTGATGATCATTTTTCCACCAGGCTCCATTCCAAGAGACATCTGGTCTTTCATGGAAAAATGGATTCCGTTGCTGTCAATTCCTACATAAAGCACATTGATGATATTCTTAATGATCTCACCAAATGCCAGTGTTACGATAGCAAGGTAGTCACCTTTCAGACGAAGTACAGGAATACCGATCAGGAATCCAAAGATACCTGCACATACAGCTCCGATGATCAGAGCAACGAAGAAACGAAGTCCTGCATTTGTAAATGTATCCATAGTTGCCTTTGTAAATGCTGCACTGGTGAAAGCACCGATACACATAAATCCGGCATGTCCAAGACTTAACTCACCCAGAATACCAACCGTCAAGTTCAGGGAAAGAGCCAGGATAATATATACACAAAGAGGCACCAGAAGACCCTGCATCAGGTTGGAAAGCAGATTCCCTGCGATCATTCCCTGTACGATCAGATATGCTGCAAGAACCATTCCGTATGTAATGAGATTGCTTTTTGTTGTTTTGTTTAATTTCTTCTTTTCCATGTCTGCCACCTCACACTTTCTCCTGAATGTTCTTACCAAGAATACCGGTAGGTTTCACAACCAGAACTACGATCAGAACACCGAATACAATGGCATCAGCCATCTGTGAAGAGATATAAGCTTTACCAAAAATCTCCAGGATACCCAGAACAACACCTCCGATAAAGGCTCCCGGGATAGATCCGATACCGCCAAATACAGCTGCAACGAATGCTTTGATACCAGGCATAGCACCTGTATATGGTGTCAAAGACGGGTATGCAGAGCAGAGAAGCACACCTGCGATTGCTGCAAGTCCGGAACCGATTGCAAAAGTAATGGAGATTGTTTTGTTTACGTTAATACCCATTAACTGGGCAGCGCCTTTATCCTCAGATACGGCAAGCATTGCCTGTCCTGTTTTTGTCTTGCTGATAAAGAGCATCAGACCTGCCATGATCAGGATACCACCGATAATGGTTACGATGGTTACACCAGTGATCACGATAGAACCACCTGCAAGTTTCAGGGATGGAAGACTGATCACGTTACTGAATGATTTGGTATCTGCTCCCCAGATCAGAAGGGCCACGTTCTGAAGCAGGTAGCTGACACCAATTGCTGTGATCAGAACAGCCAGAGGTGAAGCTGCATTACGCAGTGGTCGATACGCAACGCCTTCGATCACAACGCCCATGAGTGTACAGATGATAATGGACAGCAGGATGGCTAAAATCGGATTTAATCCCATGCCGCTGACTGCGACATAAACTACATAAGAGCCGACCATGATAACATCTCCATGAGCGAAGTTCAGCATTTTAGCGATTCCGTATACCATGGTATAACCAAGGGCGATGATCGCATATACACTTCCGAGGCTGATACCACTGATAAGATATGATATAAAACTACTCATAGAAGTCTTTCCTTTCTTATATTTAAATAATTTTATTGTGTGTAAAACTGGCAGATTTGCCTTTAGCGAAATCTGTCTTGTTTATTTTGCCAAAAGTAAATCTGTCATTAACGCATTAATGTAATAACGTATTAGGCAACAGGGCTGTCTGCATAATTCAGACAGCCCCGTTGGCATGCAACCATTGTCCACTCCAGGAACAATCGCATTTTATTTCTTATGAAATCTTTTCAGTTATTTCAATTTCATTATTCCATTGCTGCGTAAGCACCATCTTTGATTTCTACAGCTTTCGGAGCTTTGTTCGGCTCACCGTCTTCTGTCCATGTGATTTCGTCACCTGTAACACCTTCAAGTGTGATCTCGGTCATGCCTTTTTCAAGTGCTGCACAGATATCTGCAACATCCATGTCTGCTTTTACATCTTCTTTTTCTGCTGCTGCTTTGACTGCGTATACTGCATCATAAGCATCTGCTGCGAACTGGTTTGGTGTGTCTTTGTAAGCATCTTTGTATGCTTTTACAAAGTTCTGGGTTTTCTCATCTGTAGAATCTGCTGCAAATGGTGTAAGAAGCATCAGCCCCTCTGCAAGAGATGTATCAAAGTTTTCTACACCAAGGATACCGTCCATACCGTCGCATCCGAAGAATTTAGTTTCAAATCCCATGCTGTCTGCCTGTGCAAGAATCAGGGAAGCTTCTGTATAATAAATCGGAAGGAATACTAATTCAGCACCACCGTCTTTTGCTTTCTGAAGCTGTACGGAGAAGTCTTTATTGTTATCAGCAGTGAATGCTTCGGAAGATACGATTTCAATACCCTGATTAGCTGCTTCTGCTGTGAAGTTCTGTGTAATACCTGATGAATATACATCAGAGCTATCGTAGATAATAGCTACTTTTGTAGCAAGTTTATGCTCTCCAATGTACTGAGCTGCTGCAGTACCCTGGTTCGGGTCAGAGAAGCATACACGGAATACGTTCGGATTAGCAACACACTCTGTTGCAGATCCGGATGGAGTAAGCTGGAACATATTGTCTGCTGCTGTTTCATTTGCTACAGCTACACAAGGTGTGGAAGTAACTGTACCAACCAGGACGTTCATTCCCCAGTCTTTTAATGCGTTGTAAGCGTTCAGGGTTTTCTCAGCATCGTTTTCATCATCTTCAAATTTGAACTCTACCTGATATCCGTTGATTCCGCCGTCTTCGTTTACTTCATTGATTGCAAGCTCTGTTGCATTCTTTACAGCCTGTCCATAGATTGCTGCTGCTCCGGTTACAGGTCCGATTCCACCGATCTTAAATGTAGCATCATCTGCAAATACGGATACAGGTGCAACTGTTGTCATTACCATTGCTGCTGCCGCAGTAACACTGATGATTTTTTTCAGGTTTTTCATAATAAAATCCTCCTTATATTTTGTCAGTCCTTTCGTCCCTCTTACGGCTCATAAGGTTAGCTCCCGTTACCATTCATTCCATCTGGTACATCATTTTCGATGTGCTAAATTCCGCAAGTTCATTTATTATGTAGAGGAACTGAAAAGTAACAAAAAGCCAACTGGGTTCCCAGCCGGCTTTGGCTTCCACTGACACTTTAATATGTTGCTGTTTTAAATTATATCACCATATATTTGACCATGCAAGAAAAACTTTATGGAAATTTAAGATTTTTCCGTCTTTCATGGACACTTGACCGTACCGCACACGCAATTTTATCCCATTCATCGAAAAATGCATTAAAAAAGGTACACACAGAAACCGTAACAATTTCTATGTGTACCTCAAAATTCTGATTTAATTTATTAAATCTTATGTCTCTCTAAAACCGACAATTATGCAATTGCTTTTTTAGCAATCTCAGCAAGTGCTGTAAATCCTTCTGCATCGTTTACTGCAAGTTCAGCAAGCATCTTTCTGTTGATGTCGATGTTTGCAACTTTCAGTCCGTGCATCAGTTTGCTGTAGGATAATCCGTTCATTCTTGCTGCTGCGTTGATACGAGCGATCCAGAGCTGTCTGAACTGACGTTTTCTCTGCTTTCTTCCTGCATAGGAGCTAGCAAGTGCTCTCATTACAGACTGTTTAGCAACTCTATACTGTTTGGAACGGGCTCCTCTGTAGCCTTTTGCCAGTTTTAATGTACGATTATGTTTTTTCTTTGCGTTTAATCCGCCTTTAATTCTTGCCATTTCTTAAATTTCCTCCTGTTTGTCTATCTTCAATGAATAAATGCTTCTTATAAATATGGTAATGCTTTCTTCATGCTCTTAACATTAGTAGCATCAACAACAGTAGATTTTCTCAGATTTCTTTTTCTTTTCTGAGATTTCTTTGTTAAGATATGGCTCTTATAAGCTTTATTTCTTACTAATTTTCCTGTACCTGTTTTTTTGAAACGCTTTGCTGCTGCTCTGCAAGTTTTAATTTTTGGCATTGTTAATTCCTCCTTAAACTGTATCTCTATTATATTTAACGTTTTTCCGTTAAAAACATGGTCATGCTTCTGCCTTCAACCTTCGGTGCCTTCTCCACTGTTGCCACATCTGCAAGCTGCTTTGCAAAATCATCAAGCACATGTCTGCTGCTTGCCATATGTGCCATTTCTCTTCCGCGGAAACGTAATGTTACCTTTACTCTGTCACCCTTGGAGAGGAACTTTCTGGCGGCGTTGACTTTCGTATTCAGGTCATTGGTATCAATGTTTGGAGAAAGTCGCACTTCTTTGACATCGATGGTCTTCTGCTTCTTCTTGGCTTCTTTTTCTTTTCTTGCAAGCTCATAACGGTATTTACCATAATCGATGATCTTACATACCGGCGGTTTCGCCTGCGGGGCAATTTTTACCAGGTCAAGCCCTGCCTCCTGAGCTTTGAACATTGCTTCTTTCGCGGACATGATTCCAAGCTGTTCTCCGTCCGAACCGATTAAGCGTACCTCTTTGTCTCTGATCTGTTCGTTAATCATTAAATTGCTAATTGTAGTGCACCTCCATACCTGTTAGATAGATTCTAATGACTTCTCGTCGCCCTCATATTTACATAAAAAAAGCGTGGACAAAATCCACACTCCGCTATCACACTACTGATATCTTTTCTTCTTAATCTGGGGAACAATCTCCTTATTCCTGCCAAACTTAAATATCAGCCTTCTCTGTGCAATATAAACCCAAGCCGCTAAACTAAATGCGCTGAGGTGAGAGTGGAACTCTGCTTTGTTTTCTTACGTACTTGTATAAGATACCATGTTCAGTCTGCTATGTCAAGTACTTTTTACATTTTCTTTATTTTTTTAGATCTCATGTTACTGTTCACACACCACTATTCCGCGAGGTGTTTTGGCATGAATATGCCAAAATCCCGAGACATACAAGCCAAAATTCCATTGCCGCAGGCAATCTGGAATGAATTTTGGCTACGTTACTGTGAACGGAGTGAACAGTAACGATCTCATGTATATTTTCTCTCAAACTGCACATCCTATCTCCGAAACTTATTCAATGTAACTGTTCAGTACTCTTGCACTACAGCAGTATTGAATAGTTATCTCAGATTTTTTCAGGAGGGTAACTCTATGACAATTCTTAAATGTTCAGCAATGACCTGTGTTTACAACAAAGAACAGCTCTGTTCAAAGGGTGATATTGACGTGACAGGCGAAAATGCTACTTCTGCAAATGAGACAAGCTGCGGCAGTTTCCGAGAGAGAACTGGCAGTTCCATGAAAGACAGCTATACAGATGACTGTGGCTGCGACAAAATCCAGATCGACTGCAAAGCCCATAACTGTACCTATAATGATAACTGCAAATGTACAGCATCCTCCATTCAGGTAGACGGCTCTAATGCACATGCATCTTCCGATACAAGATGTGACACCTTCCAGTGCCATTGTGGCGCATAATATCAACACCATGGCAATAGGATTTTCACCCGTATATCAGGGATAATAAACTTCCCTGATCTGGTCAAAAAAAGAGACATGTCCATCTATATGGAATATGTCTCTTTTGTCTGTCTGTAAATTATTTCACTGCAAAACAGATAATCCTATCTGTTTCTTAAGAAATCCGGAATCTGGATATCCTTCTTCTGAACAGTGCTTGACGGAGTCTTAGATGCTCCAAATGGTGTGGCATTCATAGTTGGAAGGCTGAAGCTAGGCATGTTCATACCGCTTCCTGCTGCAGTTCCGGCTGTTGCTGTACCTGTCGTTGCTGTGGAAGAAGGTCTTCTTGCACCAAAGGAAGAAGCTGTGCTTCTTTTTCCGAAAGGGGTCTGCTGAAGGTTATCATCATTCAGACCTGTTGCAATCACTGTGATTCTGCAGTAGTCTGCAACTGTATCATCATACATGGCACCAAAGATGATGTTTGCTTCCTCACCTGTAAGCTCCTGTACATAGCTTGCAGCATCATTGGCATCCATAAGAGAAATATCTCCGGAAATATTAATGATAACATGTGTAGCACCTTTGATGGTTGTCTCAAGAAGTGGAGAAGATACGGCCTGCTGTACAGCTTCCATAGCTTTGTCGTCTCCTCTTGCTTCACCGATACCGATATGGGCAATTCCCTTGTCTGTCATTACAGTCTGAACGTCTGCAAAGTCAAGGTTAATCAGAGCCGGCAGATTGATCAGGTCTGTAATGCCCTGTACTGCCTGCTGCAGAACTTCATCAGCCTTCTTCAGAGCTTCCGGCATGGTTGTTCTGCGATCTACAACTTCCAGTAATTTATCATTCGGGATAACGATTAATGTATCCACTGCTTTCTTCAGATTCTCAATGCCTGCAAGTGCATTATTCATACGAGTTCTTGCTTCAAAACGGAAAGGTTTTGTAACAACGCCAACTGTAAGGATACCCATTTCTTTCGCTGCTGCTGCGATAACAGGTGCAGCTCCGGTTCCGGTTCCGCCTCCCATACCACAGGTAACGAATACCATATCCGCACCTTCCATTAACTGTTTTACTTCTTCAATGCTCTCCTCTGCTGCTTTCTGTCCAACCTCAGGCTGGGCTCCTGCACCAAGACCTTTGGTAATCTTCTCGCCAATCTGAAGTACAGTTGGAGCTTTGCACAGAGTTAAAGCCTGCTTATCAGTATTAACACCTACAAACTCTACTCCGCCGATGGCCTCTTCCACCATTCTGTTTACTGCATTATTTCCGGCTCCACCTACACCGATCACTATGATCTTGGCAGATGATTCAGCCTCGTTTGACATAATCTCTAACAACGTACTTCCTCCTTTATTTATACCTGATATCCTTTTCAGTGATTTATATCAAAGTTACATATAGATATATCATATATTTTTTTTGAGAATTAATCAACCATTAATTTTGTTTTTTTATACTTTTTTCACTCTTTTTCGGCAATTCCGGTAAATATGTTGTATCAGTGTACGGAGCCTTCTCTGATCTCAAAGTTTCCATATACTATCAATATCCCTCAGAATCATCCCCCTGATAATCACTGTTATCTTCTGTATAATCACCATATCCATCTGAATCATCTGAGTTTCCGTCGTCATATGATGAATCACTTTCTCCATCTTCTGAGATATCAGAACTCTGGTCATCTGCGGAACTTTCATCTCCTGAACCGTCTCCCGACTCATTAGATGCCGCATCCAGAGATTCCTGTGTAGGCTTCGGTCCCACATAATTACCGGATTCGTCATACTCACCTGCTCCGGTATAATCCCCTTCCTCATCATAACCACCATTCCAGTTCTCAATTGCTTCCTCAAGAGCAGTCTTCGGTTTTGCACCTACATAATTACCATCCTCGTCATACTCGCCGTCTCCGGTATAATTGCCATCTTCATCATAACCGCCATTCCAGTTCTCAGCAGTAACTTCTTCCTGTTCCAGTTCTTCTTCAAAGGTATTGGACTCCGTAGCCACACTCTCCATATGAAGAATACCTTTTTTTCCCTGGATTTTGGGCAGAATCGCTATCACTCGGTTCATCTTCTCTTCCAGATCAGCATCTTTTCCGAGCTGAACAGTTATATCCCCATAGATGAGGCTGATAGAATAGCTGCTGTCAAACTGGATATGATCGGGGATCATATCATTTTTCTGAAAGATTGTAGACAATGCTACAGCTGTATTCAGTACAGTATCTCCTTTAATATCCAGTTTCTCGTCCATCACAATGCTGTTCACCTGAATTCCGTCAAAATACGGAACCGTCTCATCTCTGTTCTGAGAACCCTCCACAAAAATGCCATTTCTGTCAAAATAAATGTAACTGTCAAGATATCGGATGCATCCGACTGTTTTTTTCTCTTTTACACTGATACAGATGGTATTTCGGTTCAGCTGGGTAACTTTAAATGCATCTACATATGCAATGTCCTCTGTATTTGTAGTGCTGTAGAGCAGTGGTGCAAGGACCGAATTGGAAGCCATCGGTCCCCGAAGCACCATATTCTTTACTTCTTCGTCTGTATAATGGGAAGTTCCCCTCACCTCAACAGTATCTACTTTATAATAGGAAAAAAATACTATCACAGCGACCATAACTCCGGCGCCTATCATACCTGCCAGCATCTTCTTCGTCCTTTTACTCATAGGAGGTCTTTTCCCATAATTACTTTCTCTCATAAATCCTCAAATCCTCTGTCCCCGGCTGCCATATTCTGCAGCCCAAAGTCCGTAAATCTTCACAGATATGCTCATAGCCCCTGCTGATAAACCCGGCTCCTGTAACACAGGTTTCTCCCTCTGCCATAAGTGCGGCAATGAGCAGGGCTGCACCACCTCTGAGATCTCCTGCCTGTACCTGTGTTCCCTTAAGAGTTTTTCCCCCTCTTATGATTGCCTGGTTTCCGCTTACGGAAATATCTGCGCCCATTTTTTTCATCTGAAAAGCACTGCCAAATCTCCGGTCAAAAATATTTTCCCGTATGGTACTCTGTCCCTGCGCACCTGTCAGCACCGCCATCAACGGAGCCTGCAGATCTGTGGGAAAACCCGGATAAATTTCTGTTTCTACTAAAACAGCCGGTCTGACAGCATTCTTTCCATTGACCTCTAGTGTACCACCATTTACTTGATATTGTCCACCTATTTTCCGATATACTTCCATAAACGACTGCAGCTCCTCCACAGGTACATCATGAAGAATAATCTTACTTCTTGCTGCCGCAGCCGCACACAGATAGGTACCTGCAACAATACGATCCGGAGGAATACGGTATTCTCCGCCGTTCAGTTCATCCACTCCTCTGATCGTAATTTCACCGGTTTCTTCTCCTTCTATCAGTGCTCCCATTGTTTTCAGATATCTGCAGAGCCAGAAAACCTCCGGTTCTTTCGCACAATTATAAAGATGTGTTACACCTTTTGCAAGAACTGCTGCCAGTATTGCCTGTTGAGCAGCTCCCACACTCGATTTCGGAAACACAATATCCTGCCCTTCAAATCTGACACATTCTCCATCCAGGCCTGATGCATTTTCCCGGACATCCGCGCCAAGTGCTCTCAGTGCCATAAGATGGAAATCTATTGGTCTTTTCCCGATCGTACATCCGCCCGGATACCCTATCCTGCATTTTCTGTTTCTTGCAAGCACCGCACCTGCCAGAATGATCGAAGAACGCATTCTGCCTGTATAGACTGCAGGAATTTCTGTTCCGTCTGCGCAGGAACAATCCAGATAAAGATCATGATCGTCCCACCAGGTCACTGCACCAAGACTTTTCAAAATCTCTTCCATACAGAAAACATCTGAAATTCTGGGGCATCCCCTCAGAATGCTTAGTCCTCTGTGCATCAGAGATGCGGCTATCATTGGAAGTGCTGCATTTTTAGATCCCTGTATAAAAATCTCTCCGCTGAGAGAAGCTTTACCTGTTACATGGATTTCATCCAACCTTTTGCTCCCAAAGAGTCTCTTACTTTACAGTTTATGGCTTTTTCTATTATATGTTACGTCATTCTGAAACCTGTAATTCAATTTATCCTGTCACATTTCCCAACATTCATCGCAAGTCCCATTTCCCCAAGAAGAAACACTGCCGAAGTTCCTCCATAGCTGATAAAAGGCAGCGTAATGCCTGTATTGGGGATTGTATTGGTCACCACTGCAATATTCAAAATAACCTGAAGAGCCAGATGCCCCATAATCCCGCAACAGATAAGAGCTCCGGCCAGATCTTTTGCATGCATGGCAGCCACCCCCAGCCGCCACAAAAGCATTGCAAACAGAAAAATCAGAAAGATAGCTCCGGCTGCTCCCATTTCCTCACATATAATCGAAAAAATCATATCATTCTGTGCTTCCGGAACAAATCCAAGTTTCTGCAGACTGTTTCCAAAGCCTCTGCCGAATATTCCGCCGCTGCCAATGGCATACAATCCCTGGATCGTCTGAAATCCTTTTTCATATTTCTCCGGATTTCTCCAGATTGCAAGACGTTCCAGACGATAACTCTCTGCAGCAAGAAAAACAGCTATGAAACCTGCACCTGCGCTGCCAAGCCCGATAAATTCCAGATATCCCGGATTGGATACAAAAATCAGGATTCCACCGATACCCAGAATAATGATCGCTGTACTCAGATTATTTGAACCTACAAGACCAATGATTGGCAGCAGGGTCAGTATTGTCCTGCACATAAATCCAAATCCCATGGTTGCTTTTTTTGTCCGCTCGATCTGCCATGCAAGAAAAAGGATCACAGCAACTTTCGCAAACTCTGAAGGCTGAAAAGATAAAGGTCCAAGATTCAGCCATCTTTTTGAGCCGTTGATCTCCTGACCTACAAAAAGTACTGCGCCGGACAAAAACATTGAAATCAGATATGCCACTGGTCCCAGCCTCAGAAAAAAATGATAATCAATGGAAGAAACCATATACATCACTCCCATACCCAATGCTGTGGCAAATAACTGTTTCTTAAAATAACAGGCAGAGTCGCCGAAACGTACTCTGCCATTATATTCACTGGAGCTGAATAATACTGCCAGACCAAAAATCACAAGCAGTACTATCAGTACCAGCATCGTCATATCTGTTTTTGATAAATCTGTCGCTCTTTTTCGCGCCATCTGTTTCTCCGCAAAATTATCTATAGCCGGTCACTGCAGCTTCGTCTTTCTCTGCCGGACAGCTATAATTCTTACTTATAGATATTCTACAGATTTCTTACATATTCCTTGAACATATCTCCACGCTGTTCATAGTTATCAAACTGTCCCCAGCTTGCACATGCGGGAGAAAGCAAAACAGCATCTCCAGGCTGTGCTTTCTCCTCACATACCTTTACTGCCTCTTTCAGATCTTCGCAGAGGATGATGTCATGGAAACCATGTTTCTCAGCAGCTTCTTTGATTTTCTCCTTTGTCTGACCGATCAGCACCAGATAACGTACCTTTCCGTCAAATGCCTCAATCCATTCATCATAACCGGACTGTTTATCATAACCGCCGCCGATCAGAAGTGTCGGACGGTTCATTGCCTGGATTCCTTTAATTGCCGCATCCGGGTTAGTTCCTTTGGAATCATTATAATATACAACGCCTTTTTTCTCTGTCACATATTCGATTCTGTGTGCAACAGCTGTAAATTCACAGATGCTCTTACGGATGCTGTCCAAGGATACTCCATCGTAGTAAGCCATTGCAACTGCGGCCATAACGTTCTCAAAATTATGTTTTCCAAGAAGCTTCAGATCTTCTGTCTTAACTACTTCGATTTCTTTTTCTCCGTCCTTCAGGATGATTTTATTTCCATCCAGATAAATTCCCTCATCCAGTTTACGTCCGCTGGAGAAATATACCACTCGTGGAGTCAGATGTTTTCCAAACTCACGCAGAACCTCATCTTCATAATTCAGCACGCATACATCTTCTGTACCCTGATTCTCAGTGATCAGTTCTTTCACACGTATATACTCTTCCATTGTATGATGACGGTTCAGATGGTCCTCTGTAATATTCAGGATTGCAGATACCTTTGGTGCAAACTCATCAATCGTTTCCAGCTGAAAACTGCTGATTTCTGCAACAGTTATAGAATTTGGCTTCATCTCCAGTGCTTTGGAAGTATATGGGGTTCCGATATTGCCGACTACAAAAACAGACTCACGTGCATCCTGCATAATTTTTCCAAGAAGTGCTGTTGTAGTAGTTTTTCCGTTTGTTCCTGTAATGGCAAGCACTTCACCGTCACCTACTCTGTATGCCAGTTCCACCTCTCCCCATACCGGAAGCCCCTGCTCATAAAAACTCTTTACAAGTGGAAGATCTGTCGGCACTCCGGGGCTTAAAACTACCAGATCAAGACTGTCCTGTACTTCTTTCGGAAGTTCTCCTGCATATACAGTGACCGGATATGTCCCATCTGTTTTATGTACAACTGCGTCTTTATCTGTTTCGGCATTTCCGTCATAGATAACCGGAAATGCTCCTACCTTTGCCAGAAGGTCAGATGCTCCGATTCCGCTTTTTCCGGAACCGAATACAAGTACCTTTTTTCCCTGTAATTCCATAATAATTTTCCTCCCTTTTATCAGCATAACGCTGAAATCTGCTTAGCCAAAATCTTACAGTGCCAGCAGTGCGACCATACACATAACCGCTGTAATAACTGAGAATACCGCAACTACACGTGTTTCAGACCATCCGCATAACTCAAAATGATGATGGATCGGTGCCATCTTAAAGATACGCTTTCCATGTGTTGCCTTGAAATAAGTTACCTGAATGATAACGGAAAGTACTTCGATCAGATAGATCAGACCCACGATCAGGATAAATAACGGCATCTGCATCACATAAGCCGTACCTGCAACAAAACCACCCAGTGCCAGAGAACCTGTGTCTCCCATAAACACTTTTGCCGGATATACATTAAACAACAGAAATCCCATCAGACCTCCCACAACTGCACCTGTGATCGGCTCGATCCCCGATTTCATTCCAATAGAAACTACTGTAAAAAATACTGCAACGATCAGAGTCACACTGGAAGCAAGACCATCCAGACCATCCGTAAAATTAACTCCATTCACAGTACCGATCACAGCAAAGAAAAGAACCGGAACTGCCAGCCATCCAAGATTCAGGAAATGTCCGCTCCAGAATGGGATTCTCATAGTCAGTGAGATATCTGTATACTTAACAATATAAAATACAAAAATCGCAGTCAGAACTACCTGAAGTAAAAATTTCTGCCATGGCAGCAGTCCATCTGAGCGTTTCAGCACAACCTTCAGATAATCATCCAGAAATCCGATAATTCCAAATCCAAGAGTCAGGAACAGTACCGGAATGATCTTCGGATAATCCCCTACATAAAATAATGCAGTTATCGCTGTGGCGATCAGAAAGATCACTCCACCCATTGTAGGTGTTCCTGCTTTCTTTAAATGGGACTGTACGCCCTCTGTTCTTTCTGTCTGGCCCATCTTCAGTCTCCGGAGAAAAGGAATGATGACCGGTCCTAATACAACGCTGATTGCAAAAGAAATCAGCACAGGGATTACAACTTGAAATTCCATCTTACACCTCGTTCATTCTTTCGTTTTTTCCTGAAAGTTTTTTACTTTCAGATTTCTTTTAGTATAAGGCTTTTTTGCTTATTTATCAACCCTGCCTGCGGAATTTCCCTAATTGCCTTCTGCAGAAAAATCAGAAACATCACTTTTTTCAATTCCAAGATATGGCAGGATATTCTCAAAAATACCACGTATCACAGGTGCAGCTACTGTCCCTCCATAATAGATTCCTTTCGGATCATGAATAATACACAGTCCCAGTATCTGCGGATCTTCTGCAGGTGCAAATCCCAAAAAAGAGGAAATATAACGATTTGCACTTCTTGGCAGTGTCTGGGAAGTGGCAGTTTTCCCACCGATGGCATATCCTTCAATTTTTGCATTTTTTCCGGAGCCCTGAGATACTACTGTTTCCAGGATTTCTCTTATTTCCTTCGAAGTATCTTCAGAGACAATTCCTTCCTTTACCGGAAAAATCAGTTTCTCACCCTCTGTTCTGTCAGGATTTAACACTGCGACTCCAAAATGCGGTGTCACCCGTCTGCCTCCGTTTATAAGTGAACTTACTGTTGCAGCCAGCTGAACAGGCGTAATCTGAAAAGACTGTCCAAAAGAAACCGTTGCCAGTTCCACTTCTCCCATATTTTTCTTCTGATGCATAATAGTTCCTGCCTCTCCCGGAAGATCTGTCCCGGTTTTATCCAGAAGTCCAAACTGTCTGAAATACTTATAATAACGTTCTATCCCAAGGCGAAGCCCCACCTCTATAAACACAGGGTTACAGGAATTCTGTGCACCTTCCACAAAATTCTGGGATCCATGTCCTGTTCTTTTTGCACAGTGGATTCTGCGATCCTCCACCACTTTATATCCGGGACAATAAAAACGGTCCCCAGGTGAAACAACACCAGCCTCCAGTCCGGCTGCCATGGTGATGATTTTAAATGTGGAGCCCGGTTCATAAGTATCATTCAGGCAGGGATTTCTCCACATCTGATTCAGTAATTCCTGCTTTCTTTCTGTATTTGTTTTTCCTGATGCTGTCTGCACTGCCAGTTCACTTTGTTTATTGTGATCTTCCGACGGTATTGTTATCCCGGATTCATTTAACTGCATATTCAGATCATCTGTCAGGGTAAAAGGATCATTCAGGTCAAATTCCGGCACATTGACACATGCATATATTTCGCCGTTCTGTGGATTCATCAGCAGGATAGATACACGTTCTGCCTGCTTTTCCTCCATTACTTTCAAAGCTGACTGCTGCGCAAATTCCTGAATATTTACATCAAGGCTGATCATCAGGCTTTTCCCCTCTATCGGTTTTTCCCTTGTCTCACCCAATTTATCAATTTCCACACCCCTGGCATCTGTTGTTGTCAGGATTTTACCCGGCTGTCCCCTCAGGATTTCTTCATATTTCACTTCCAGACCGATAATTCCCTGATTATCGCCTCCCGTAAAGCCAATGACTTTTGAAGCCAGACTTCCACATGGATAGTAACGCTTATAATCCTCATCAACTTTCACCCCTGCCAGACTGCACTCTCTTATCTCATCACCTGTACTTTTTTCCACATTTGTCTTTACTATTTCTATGGAAGAGATTTTCTCCACTCTTTTTCTCACTTCTGCCTCATCTATTTTCAGTTTTTCAGACAGCAGGGCGATTACTTTTTCAGGTTCTTTAATCTGACTGTGGATCACAGAGATTGTACATACCGTCCTGTTTGATGCCAGAACTTTTCCCCTTGCATCCAGAATCTCCCCTCTGGCCGCTTTGATCTCTCTCTCTCTTTCGTGAAGTTCTTTTGCTTTCTTATAATAATAGTCTGATCTGAAACACATAAGATATACCAGTCTTCCGATAAGGCCTGTCATCATTAAAATACAGCAGAGTAATACCACCCATATTTTTCTCTTGTGAAACGTCATATTTTTTTTCATAAAAAAAGCTCCGCAGAGATTGTCATAACAATATATGACCATTCTCTGCGGAGCTATAACTATACGTTTTTATTCCAGACCTGCTTCTTCATTGGTAATACCGTCTGTCTCTTCGTCATTATCCTCAGTCGTCTCAGCTTCATCATCCTCCAGAGGTGCAGGTGCATCAGGATTGGATACTGCATCTCCTGAAGAATCTGCATCCGTACTTCCCGAAGCACTGACAAGATTTGTAGACATCTTATAATTGCCTTCCTCATCCAATATGTGATCTCCATTGGCATCCAGCAGATATCCGTTTTCATCAATCCGGTTTCCATCCCAGTCTATCAGATTGCCATCTGCATCCACCAGATTACCGTCACTGTCAAGTTCGCTGTCCGATATGGAAGTACTCTTTAAATGTCCCTTAAACCCTTCCCACAATTCTGTCTCCGGCACTGTTCCATCTTCAGATTCATCCGGCACTACATTCAGATACGGAAGAAGCTCCGAAAGGATTCCCTGTGCAATATACTGCGGATAAGTACTATTTGCCTGATCCTCTACATTCGGTTCATCTACAACTACATAAATTACCACAGCCGGGTCATCTACAGGAGCAAATCCAATAAAAGAAACCAGATATTTTCCGTTTCCTCGCGGGTATTTCTCCGCTGTACCTGTTTTACCGCCTGAACTGTAACCCTGCACTTTGGAATGACGGCTGGTACCCTGCTGTACACTCAATGCCATATAGCTTCTGATATCACTGGAAATTCTGGAGGAAATCGTCTGCTTCAGAAGTATCGGCGAGATTGTTTTTACAGTTCCGCCATTACTGTCAAGAACCTTTGTCACAAGATGCGGCTGATAATAATATCCGCCATTGATAACGGAACTCATCGCATTGATTTCCTGGATCATGGTACAGGTAAAACCCTGTCCAAAAGCAGAACATGCAAGTTCTGTTTCCCCCATACTGTCCTTAGTATGGATAATACCTGCACCTTCATTCGGCAGGTCAATCCCTGTCCTTGTTCCGAAATTAAACAGACTCTGTGCTTTGATAAACTGAGTAGCTCCCATCTTGGCACCAATCTGCATCATTGCATCATTACAGGAGTTTGCAATTACCTCTCCCAGTGTCTCTGTGCCATGTGCACTCGGATAAACCGCACACTTGATCATAGTATCTCCAAAAGTCTGCGATCCATCGCATACAAATGTATCTGTTTCCTGTATCGCACCCTTTTCCAATGCAGAAGCCATGACGATCGGCTTTACAACAGATCCCGGCTCATAGGCATCTGTGACGCAGAAATTACTCCACATACCATTCAGAGCCTCCACTGTTTCCACATCATTCATCGCTTTGATTTCATCTTCTGTATATACAGTGGAAAGATCTCTCGGATTATTCAGATCATAACGGTCACCACCATCCATGGCAATAATCTCACCGGTGGACGGATTTTCAACAATGACACCTATATTCTTGGCCCCCATTGCCTCTTTAAATCCATTAACATATTTCTCAACAATCTGCTGTGCACCGATGTCAATGCTGGTCTGAATGCTTTTTCCATTCACCGCAGCAATAATGGTCTGCTCCACATCTGAATCATCATTGATATACCCATACTGTCTTCCGTCTACGCCTGTCAGTGTGCTGTTATAGTACCCTTCCAGTCCGATATCTGCCACATCTCTGTCCAGTGCAAAACCAATTGTATCGCATGCTGTTTCATTAAACGGGTAACTTCTCAGATAATCCTCTTCAAACCAGACGCCTTTGATATTTGCCCGTTCCTTTGCCTGCGCTTTAGTAAGACCGGAATCTTCATCCTCTGCCTTATATTTTTCAAATTCTTTCTTTTTGTCCATAGACAGCTGTTTTGTCAGTACCTGATACTGACTCTGGCTGGTTCTTGAATCGGCCAAAAGAGAACGCACTATTTCTTCATCAATCCCCAGCACCTCATTTAAGGCACGTATTGTTGGCTCTACATAGTCCTCATCTGAATTTACAGTTTTACAGTCCAGGATCACATTATAAACTTTATTGCTGGTAGCCAGTATATTTCCGTTCTTGTCATAAATATCGCCTCTCTTTGCCGGCAGTACCTGGCTCTCATATTTCTGCTGTGCCTGGCTTAACACCTGTTTTTTGTATTTGCTTCCACTGGTAGCATTAATATAAGTAATTCTCAACACTAATATTACCAGAAGCAGTAACACAATTCCAAACAATATCAGCAGCTTTTCTTTCATGTTTTGATTTATTTTTCTCTGTGGTCTTCTTCGACTCTTTCTTCCCGTATTGCTCAATTAATCACCTACTTTGAATCTGGTATATCCTGATACTGTCTTACATAGCTGTTACCCGATGTAGAATAGGTTACTGTCTGATCATCTGACGGATATTTCATCCCCAGTCTCCCCAATGCAGTCTGCTTGATCTTATTCAGATCCACATTTGATGTCACCTGGCTGTAATATGCATCATTGTCTTCTTTTAAATCTGCCAGTTCTTCCTCAAGAGATGCAACTGTACTCATCTTTGCGGTAATCTCTGATTTGTAACGAAGATATTTCACAGAGCAGAATAATATCGCCACACATACAACTGCCAGAAACGCTACAAATCCCCAGTTCATTGCAGTCGCCTTCTGCCTGTTCTTCTGTGCTTCTTTACTCAACTGATGTTTCTGCCTTGGTACCTGCGCAGGACTCGCCTGCACTCTTCGGTTTCGATTGGTCTGCTGCCTTCCCGGATTCTGTCTTCCCGGCTGCCTCTTTCTCTCCGGAACTTCTGCAAGACGTCTGACCGTATTTCCGTCAACATACATTCCTCTGTTTGTTCTGGCACTGGTTCTGCTTCTTCTTGCTGTTTCACTCCTGGTCGTTCTCGCCATTTCATGCCTCTCTAATTATAATACTCTCTCAAAAATCCGAAGCTTTGCACTTTTGGAACGCGGATTCTCTTCCATCTCTGTCTCCCCCGGAAGAATCGGCTTTCTTGTGATCACTTTTCCTTTGGATTTCTTCCCGCATACGCATACAGGAAAATCTGAAGGGCAGGTACACGGATTCTCATTTTTTCTGAAAATCGTCTTTACAATTCTGTCCTCCAGAGAATGAAAAGTGATAATGCAAAGTCTTCCGCCATCATCAAGGATATCGATCATTCCATCCAGAGAATCCCGCAGCACATCGAGCTCTCTGTTAAGCTCAATACGGATTGCCTGAAAAGTTCTCTTGGCCGGATGTCCTGACTTCACCTGCATCTTCATGGGAATGGATTCTCTGATAATCTCTGTCAGTTCTCCGGTGGTTGTGATCGGTTTCACCTGTCTGGCGGCAACAATATGTTTTGCAATATTTTTTGCAAATTTATCTTCACCGTAATCACGAATAATACGGTATAATTCTTTTTCTTCATAGCCATTGACAATATCGCCGGCTGTCTGCGTCTGGCGCTGGTCCATGCGCATATCGAGCGGTGCATCTACCCTGTAGGTAAAACCGCGTTCTTCATTGTCAAGCTGATAGGAAGATACTCCAAGATCAAGGAGAATCCCGTCGACTTTATAGATGCCTCTTGCTGCCAGTTCCTGTACCATGTAACAATAATTGCTGCGAATGATCGTCGCCTGTTTATAGGGGGCTAACCTCTCACTCGCAGCAATTATCGCATCCTGGTCTTGATCTATGCCAATAAATCTCCCCTTGGCAGAAAGTTTCCTGCATACCTCACCGGCATGCCCTGCACCTCCTAAAGTACCATCCACGTAGATTCCGTCCGGTTTGATATCCAAACCTTCAATGGTCTCTTCCAGTAATACAGATTTGTGTTTAAATTCCATCTCCGTCTCCTGTCTGGATTTACTTTGCAAGATACTTCAAACGAGACCTGTCAGATTGTGATTCCCATGTCCTGCATGCTCTCTGCAATGCTGTCCATGTCATCATAATCACAGATCTCATTCCATTTTTCTTTGCTCCAAACTTCAATTCTGTTCAGATTACCTGTCAGAACCACATCTTTCTCCAGACCGGCAAATTCGCGCAGTGTCTGCGGTACAAGGATTCGTCCCTGCCTGTCCAGTTCACATGTAGTTGCTCCAGCTACAAAGAATCGTGAAAAAGTTCTGGCATTTTTATTTGTAAGTGGTAAAGATCTGAGCTTCATTTCAAAGGATTCCCATTCATCCATCGGATAAATGTAAAGACAGCCATCAAGCCCTCTTGTCAGAACAAACTCTTCCCCTAAGAGCTCCCTAAATTTAGAAGGAATGATCAGACGCCCCTTCGCGTCGATCGTGTGGTTATACTCTCCCATGAACATGTTACTCACCTACTCTCGCAAAATCTGAATCTCCCCTTCAGATTTCTCAGGTGGTAATGGACTCTGCCGTTATTCCCCACTCACCACCACTATTCACCACTTTCTACCACTTATGTGCTTATTCTAAACTATTTAGGCTGAAAAAACAAGGGGGAGAAAAAGATTTTTAAAATTTAGAACTCTGTTAACATTTATGAAACAACCTTATTTTTACGAGAAAAATGGGCTTTTATACATAAAAAGTGGGTTGAATTTCCACTTTCAACCCACTTATCTTTCAGATATATGTTTTTTTACTGTTCTTCTTTTGAATTTGTGGGAGAAGTTCCCACATCTGGCTTTACCTGTTCATCCATCTCCGGCCGGATTTCCGGTTCCGGTTTCATTTCAGAAGTCTCAGGAAACATCTGTTTTTCTTTCACTGACTCATCCAGAAATCTTTTTTTCCTCTGCCGGCGTATAGTATCTCTTTTCTGTGCCATCACTCTGCGTATGATCACTACAGGCATAAAAACAGCAAATAATATAGCGGAAATTACCAGCGAAATCCCCACTTTTGTCCCCGGAATATAAAGCTTATCTGTTCTGAGCCATTCAAAGAAAAACCTTCCCAGACCATAACCTGCCAGATAGATCATAAACAATTCGCCTTCATATTTCTTTTTTCGGCGCATGGCCATCAACAGCAGAAATAACAGCAGACACCACAGACTTTCATAAAGAAAAACCGGCTGAACCTGAATATATGAAATCCCGTTTATGGTCAGCAGATTATCCCTCATTGCTCCCGAAACTTCTCCTGACCGCACAGCTGAAACCGGTATCTGCATTGCCCATGGCAGATCTGTATATTCTCCGAAAGATTCTCTGTTAAAAAAGTTACCCCAGCGCCCTATAGCCTGTCCCAGAAGTATTCCGGGACACGCAATATCGGCACTCTGCCAGAATGACGTTTTGGTAATCCTGCAAAATACCGCTGCCGCAAGAAATCCAAAGAGCAGGCCACCATATAAAGCGTAACCACCATTTCGAAAGTCCAGTATGGCATTCAGATTTTCTTTATAAAATCCCCATGAAAAAGCCACATAAAATAATCTGGAACCTGCCACTGAAACCAGCAGGGAGATAAGTATCATATCGAGATACCTGTTCTGATCTTCCCCATTTCGTTTCGCTTCAAGTGTCACAAGTCCCATTCCAAGAAGAGCACCCACAGCAATCAGTACTCCATATATGGTAAATTCCATTCCAAATACCTGAAATGAGCGCGGCACATAGTCAAAGACCAGGCCGGGTCCCGGAAAACGTATCGACATTTCCATAAATCACCTGTTCATCATACATTGAATCGGAATAAGATCACATCTCCATCCTGTACAACGTATTCTTTACCTTCCATTCTTACAAGACCTTTCTCTCTGGCACCTGCATAGGAACCACAGTCCAGAAGATCCTGATAATTTACAACCTCAGCTTTAATAAATCCTCGCTCAAAATCTGTATGGATCTTACCTGCTGCCTGCGGAGCCTTTGTTCCGATTTTAATCGTCCATGCTCTTGTCTCATCCTCACCTGAAGTAAGGAAACTCATCAGTCCAAGGAGATGATAGCTTGCTTTTACAAGTTTCTCAAGTCCTGATTCTGTCAGTCCCAGATCCTCCAGGAACATTTTCTTCTCATCATCATCCAGTTCAGAGATCTCTTCTTCGATTTCTGCACAGATAACGAAAATCTCACTGTTCTGCTCTGCCGCATATTTGCGCACTGCCTGTACATGGCTGTTGCTTTCACCGTCATCAGCCAGATCTCCTTCTGCTACGTTTGCTGCATAGATCACAGGCTTCCAGGTAAGCAGATTATAAGTAGACATCCAGGCTTCTTCATCTTCATTTTCCATTTCCATAGTGATTGCCATCTTGCCATCTTCCAGATGTGTTTTTACCTTCTGAAGGAAATCAAGCTCCTTGGCAGCCTCTTTGTCCATGCGTGCTGTTTTTGTAACTTTTGCAATTCTTCTCTCAAGGATCTCAAGGTCTGAGAAGATCAGCTCCAGATTAATAGTTTCAATATCACGGATAGGATCAATACTTCCATCTACATGGATAACATTGGAATCTTCAAAGCAGCGGACTACATGAACGATTGCATCTACCTCACGGATATTTGCAAGGAACTGGTTTCCAAGGCCTTCTCCTTTGGATGCTCCCTTTACAAGTCCTGCAATATCTACGAATTCAATTACAGCAGGTGTCACTTTCTTGGAATGATAAAAATCTCCAAGAAGCTTCAGTCTCTCATCCGGCACTGTAACAACACCTACATTGGGGTCGATCGTACAGAATGGATAGTTTGCTGATTCTGCGCCTGCTTTTGTAAGTGAATTAAATAATGTACTTTTTCCAACATTCGGTAATCCGACGATTCCTAATTTCATTTCTTTCTATATCTCCTTTAAATGTATTGATTTTATGGTATTTTCAGATATTTTTACTGCACTTTCATTATTCTAGCATAACCACTTATTATGTGCAAGTACGGTATTATCGCAGCACGCTTAATCCCGCGACATTATCATAAGCAATGTTCCAGACCGATAGGTAACTTTTGCCTTGTCACTGACAATCTCATTACTCACTGTCAGGCCACTGTCTGCTGTTGTCAGGTGATAATGGTCAAGTGAATATTTAAATCCCTCCAACGTCAGTCCTGTCACATCTCCTTCTAACGGAAAAAATGATATATATTTCCCAAACTGTTCTGATTTTTTTATGATTTCTCCATCTGAAACAAGTTTCATATAATTATACTGATCTGCCAGTATCACTTCCACTTCCTGATTCTTTGCCAGAACAAGAAGTCCGAAATTTGCCATCAAATGATCCACTCTGTTTCCGGTCGCTCCAAGGATTATGATCCGCTTTGCACCGTTTCGAATTGCATAATTCATGGCAGACTGTGTATCTGAATCATCTTTTTCCGGTCTCAGGCGGATAACTTTTATTTCTTTTTTCTCATTTCTAGAGCCTTTTTGCACTTTCCACTCATTCATTCCCCCATAGGGAATTTCACTGTCCATACTTTTTTCTTCCTGAATTTCCAGAAATTTTTTCCCATCTTCAGACAGACTGTCAAAATCTCCAATAACTGCATCCGGCAAAAGCTGATGCTCCAGAAAGAATTCCAGCCCTTTATCAGCTGCGATCAGACAGGCTTCATTCTTTTTTAAAAAATCGAGGGCAAAATCACTGTGGATATTGCCCCCGCTTACAATTATCGTATCTATCATGCTCTTCCTCAGTCAATCCTTCTTATGATCTCATCCATTCGTTCTCTGGCATGTTTTACATTTTTTGCCAGATCATCGTTGAAAACATAAGAACCTGCTACCAGCAGATTTGCACCTGCTGTGAGCACTGTCTCCATTGTCTCATCATTGATGCCACCGTCAACCTGAACATCTACATCCAGATTCTCGGCCTCGATCAGTTCACGTACTTCCCTGATCTTTTCCGTACATTCTTCCATATACTTCTGACCGCCAAATCCCGGCTGTACAGTCATGATCAGAACCATATCCACATCGCTGAGCATATGACTTATATCGTTTACAGGTGTAGCCGGTTTGATGGAAACTCCCACCTTCACACCTGCTTCCCTGATCTGTTCAATAGTTCTCTCAAGATCTTCACATGCCTCCGCATGTACTGTAATGGAATCTGCCCCACATTCCACAAAATCTCTGATATATCTCTCAGGCTCTGTAACCATGAGATGTACATCAAAAAACAACTTTGATTCCTTTCGGATAGACTTTATCACCGGCATTCCAAAAGAAATACTCGGTACAAAATCACCATCCATAACATCAATATGAAGCCATTCAATCCCCTCTTTTTCCAGGGTTTTGATCTGTTCGCCCAAACGGTTAAAATCTGCCGATAAAATAGAAGGGCACAACTGATACATAATTAGAATCTCCTTTTCTCTTTTAATTCATTATAAAGTCCCAGATAATCTTCATAGCGAAGCTGGCTGATCTCATGCTCAGCCAATGCTGCTTTCACGCCACAGTCCGGTTCATGGATATGTCTGCATCCCTGAAACCTGCACTGTTCTTCATATCTGCGAAACTCCGGAAAATACGCCTTAAGTTCCTGTTCTTCTATATCTGTCAGATATAAAGAAGAAAATCCCGGTGTATCCATCAGATAAGTATCATGTCCCACCGGTATCACCTGAGAATGACGCGTGGTATGCTTTCCACGTTTCAGCTTCTTACTTATCTCCCCGGTTTCCATCTGTACATTTTCCTGCAGTGCATTGGTAATTGAAGATTTTCCCACACCGGAAGGTCCTGCAACTACAGTTGTTTTTCCTTTCAGGATCTCACGTATTTCATCCAGCCCCTCTCCATTAAAAGTACTGGAAAAAATCACATCATATCCACAGCTCTTATAGGTTTCATATAAAAGCTCCAGTTCTTCCTGTTTTGCAAGATCTTTCTTGTTAAAACATATGACTGCCGGAACATTCTCTTTCTCCATCATGATCAGAAAACGGTCAAGCAGCATAAAATTAGGTTTAGGATTCTCCATCGCAAAAATCACAAAAGCCTGATCCACATTGGCAACGGCCGGACGGATCAATGAATTTTTTCTGGGAAGGATGGCAGTCACACTGCCTTCCTTCTCCTGTTCATCCAAAACCTCTATCTCCACATTATCCCCTACAAGAGGTTTCTGTTTATCTTTTCTGAATATTCCCTTTGCTTTGCATTCATAAATCTCATCATTTTCTGCATAGATGTAATAAAATCCTGCAATTCCTTTTATTATCTTTCCCTGCATGGATCATTCAGCCTTAGCAAATGTAATAGAATAATTTCCGAGTTCCTGATAAGTTCCGCTAATCTGTTCAGACAGATACAAAGTACCCTCGCTGATACCAGGTGCACCTGTGATATCCAGATCATACGGGAACTGGATTACCTGATCTTCCAGAACAACTGAAGCTGTCGGTGTTCCGTTTACATTCTGGATCAGTTCCAGACGAACCGGACCTCCGGAATATCCTGATGGAGTATTCAGAGTCTGTGTACATTTCCATACTTCCCCGGCTGCTGCCGCCGCACTGTTATCTGCTGTCTGTGCCGGAGCATCAGATGATGCAGCAGTATCTGCGCTGTCACTCTGAGCCGAAGGTTCCTGAGCTCCGGTACTTACTGTGATCACAACATTTACATTATCCGGATCTTCCCAGTTTCCGGCTTCCGGTTCCTGTGAAATTACTTCTCCTTCTGCCACCTCTGTACTCTTTTCCTCTTTTACTTCCACATTGAGGAACTTACCAAAAGTAGTAACTGCATCATTCTTTGTCATTCCGACAACACTTGGAACCTCCACACTGTCTCCATAGTCCACACCTCGGCTGACAAGCAGTGTTACGCTGTCTCCTGCTGAAACAGAGTTTCCGGCTGCCGGAGTTGTGGAGACTGCATATCCCGGATCTGTAACCGGAGTACCATCATCATTTAATTCACTGTATTCTTTCTGTATCTCAACAGTTAATCCCATATCTTCCAGAGTCTGCTGTGCATCTACTCCGGTCTGTCCATCCACATCCGGAATTGTGATCTGCTGCGCACCCTTGCTGATATAATACTTAATGGTCGTATACTGCTCTACTTTACTTCCCTTTGGAATATCCTGTGAAGAAATGGTTCCTTTTGCCTGATTTGAAGCCTCCTCGCCCATAGGCTGAATACCCAGTTTCATATCCTTTGTGATATTCTTTGCTTCATCCTCTGTTTTTCCTACCAGATTCGGCACAGTTACCATTCCGTCATCATCTGATTCCGATGTATCTGAGGCCTCAGTTTTTTTGTCTGTATCATTGTTACTTCCAATAAGTCCGGACGCCTTTCCTGCGACCAGAATGATTGCTATCAGGATTACAACCCCCATCAGAAGCATTACAATAGTCAGCCCATGTCCGCCTCTTTTTTTCTTTTTCTCAGGCTTATCTGATTTCTTCCTGTGCTTTTTCACTTCCGGCTCATCATCATAATCTGTTTCATTGATTTCTTCTTCCAGAGCCTCAGGTTCTGACTTTGCGATCTGCTTCGGCATATGTTTGATCTCGCCAAGCTCCTTATCTGAGATCACAACTGTTTTTGCTTCGTTATCCACAGACGTCAGCGTTACGAAATCTCCCTGTGGATCGATCAGAGAATGCTTCAGATCTGCGATCACATCCTCCATGTTCTGATAACGGCGATCCACGCTTTTCTGTGTACATTTCAGAATGATCTGCTCCAGACTGTGGGGAAGCTCCGGTGTATAAACACTTGGAGGAACAATCTCTTCCTGAAGATGTTTGATAGCAATAGCTACTGTGGTATCTCCGTCAAAAGGAACCTTCCCTGTAACCATTTCATACATTGTGATACCCAGTGAATAAATATCACTCTTCTCATCACTGTATCCGCCTCTGACCTGTTCCGGTGAACTGTAATGAACAGATCCCATTACATTTGAGCTTATGGTATTGGAAGAAGCGGCTCTTGCAATACCAAAATCTGTTACTTTTACCTTTCCATCCATGGAAATGATAATATTCTGCGGTTTTACATCACGATGTACAATCCCATGGCTGTGTGCAGCTTCCAGTCCCATGGAGACCTGGATTGCAATACTGGTTGCTTCTTTTACAGAAAGCTTTCCCTTTTTGGAAATGTACTCCTTGAGAGTAATTCCCTCAATAAGCTCCATAACAATGTAATAAACTCCGTTATCGTCACCAACATCAAATACATTCACTATATTCGGATGTGTCAGAACTGCTGCAGCCTGAGCCTCACTTTTAAACTTGCGGATAAACGTCGTATCCTCTCTGAATTCCGGCTTAAGAACTTTTACAGCAACAAACCGATTCAGCTTATGGTCTTTTGCCTTGTATACGTCCGCCATTCCGCCGGTACCAATTTTTCCTAATATCTCATAGCGTTCTGCTATGATCGTTCCCGTTTTTAACATGCTTTCACCTCGTCTGCGAATGGTTCTACCAATACAATTGCAATATTATCCTTGCCGCCATTGCGATTTGCTTCTCTTATAAGTATCCTGCCTTTTTCATCCAGATCTGTAGATGTGTCAGAAATGATTTCCCTCAGCTGGCTGTCCTCAACCATATTGCTGAGCCCGTCCGAACACATCAAAACTACATCTCCGGGTTCCAGTTTCAGATCAAAGAAATCAATATCCACTGTTTTCTCTGCTCCAAGTGCTCTTGTAATGATATTTTTCTTCGGATGCTTCCTTGCCTGTTCAGGGTCAAGTTCTCCCATTCTTACCATCTCCTGCACCAGTGAGTGATCCTTTGTTATCTGCTGAATCTTCTCTCCGATCACATAAAGTCTGCTGTCACCTACATTTGCCACATAAGCGTAATGTCCTACGATAGTAGCTGCCACTATCGTTGTTCCCATTCCTCTGAGTTTCTCATCCTGCTGTGCCTGGGTAAGAATCTCGGTATTTACACATTCAATGGCATGACGGATTACCTTTACCGGATTAAAATCCGCATCCTGCCGGATTTCCTCCACCATAGATGTAACCGCATGAGAGGATGCATAATCACCTGCATTATGACCACCCATACCATCTGCAACAACAAACAGATTCGGAAGATTTCCAACCGGGTCAGCAGTTGCGAACACATAATCCTGGTTCATCTTCCGCTTTTGCCCGACATCAGTAGCTGAATATATCCTCATGTCACTTCTCGCTTTCTGTTTTTTCCATATAACTTTTTCTTAACTGTCCACAGGCACCATCAATATCACTGCCCATTTCTCTTCTAATAGTAACATTTATTCCACATTTTTCAAGTTTTATTTTGAAATTCTCCACAGCCTGTCTTGTTGAACGCACAAAGGAACGTTCCTTAATAGGGTTTACCGGGATCAGATTTACATGGCAGTTCATATCTCTGATCCTGCCGGAAAGTTCCCTTGCATCCTCATCGCTGTCATTAACTCCGGCTACCAGACTGTATTCAAATGTGATCCTGCGCCCGGTTTCTTTAAAATAATAACGGCAGGCTTCCAGAACCTCATCCATGCTGTATTTGTTTGCGATCGGCATCAGTTCCCGTCGCTTCACATCATTAGGTGCGTGAAGGGAAAGTGCAAGTGTCATCTGAAGCTTTTCTTTTGCAAGGTCATAAATCTTCGGAACCAGCCCACAGGTAGATACAGTCAGGTTTCTCTGACTGATATGAAGTCCTCCGTCTTCTGTCAGGATATGTATAAACCTGAGAAGATTTTCATAATTATCAAGAGGTTCCCCCGTTCCCATGACCACAACATTGGAAACTCTTTCTCCTGTCAGAGCCTGTATCCTGTATATCTGATCCAGCATTTCTGACGGGAGAAGACATCTGGTCAGTCCTCCTATGGTAGATGCACAGAATCTGCATCCCATGCGGCATCCCACCTGAGAAGAAATACAGACAGAATTTCCATGTTTATACCGCATGAGAACACTCTCTATCACATTTCCATCACTGAGACGGAACAGATACTTCTGTGTACCGTCAATCCGGGATGTTTGTACATCTACCATCTTCAGTGCTGTGACAGGATATTCTTTCAGTTTTTCCCTCAGGCTTTTGGAAAGATTAGTCATTTCATCATAAGAAGTAACAAGGTGTTCATGCAGCCAGCTGTAAATCTGCTTTGCACGAAAGGGCTTATCTCCCAGAGTGATCATCAGTTCCTTTAATTCGTCGATTGTCATTGACTTAATGTCTGTCATTACTTATTTTCTCCTGAATTTTGCAATAAAGAAGCCATCTGTTTTGTGTACTCCCGGCAGCAGTTGAAGATAACCCAGAGCTGTAGTCTCAGAATGCAATTCTTCCGGAAGATACGGATCAATACTCTCCAGTTTGAACGGATGATTATTCATAAACCACAACATATTCTCTTCATTCTCTTCCTTTGCGATAGTACAGGTACTAAATACCAGCACTCCGCCCGGTTTCACATATTCTGCCGCATTGTCAAGGATTGTTCTCTGAAGGATCACAATCTCTTCCTGCTTCTGTGCTGTCACCCTGTATTTGATCTCCGGCTTCTTTCCAATTACTCCATATCCGGAACATGGGACATCTGCCAGGACGACATCTGCCTTGAGTTCTGAATCTACATCAAATACCGTAGCATCCATCACATGAGCCTGTATATTAATGCAGTCTGTTCTGTGAATATTCTCTTCGATCATATCCACTTTGTACTGGCTGATATCGCGTGCATCTACTGTTCCGTAATCTCCCATTTTATCTGCAACATGGAGACTCTTTCCACCAGGTGCTGCGCACATATCTATCACATAATCCCCTTTTTGCGGATCTGCAATTTCTGCCACCAGCATGGAGCTTACATCCTGCACCTGGATTTTCCCCTGTATAAATGCATCCAGTGCAAGAATATGGTTATAATTTGAAATTTCATATGCATAGGGAAGATAAGGTGCAGGTTTCACTTCCACTCCCTGATCGACCAGGCTCTCATAAATCTCTTTCTGTGGATATTTATGAGTTCTGCAGCGTACTGTGATCGGTTTCTCAGTGAGAAAATCTGTAAGAATCTTTTCTGTTTTTTCTTCCCCGTAATCCTCAAGCCAACGGTTTACCAGTGTTTCCGGCATAGAATATCTGACAGACAGATATCTGACCGGATTTTCTTCCCTTGAAGGAAGTTTCAGATTTTTCCACTCTCTGGCAATCGTACGAAGAACACCGTTTACAAAAGGTTTCAGGCTGTAAAAGCCTTTTCTCTGTGCCAGCTTCACCGCTTCATTACACACTGCGCTGTCCGGCACACTGTCCATAAACCTGATCTGATAAACTGCACTTCTCAGGATTTCCCTGATCACAGGCTTCATTTTATCTACAGATACTTTTGAATATGAATCAATAATATAATCTATTAAAATACGATATTCCAGTGTTCCTTCGCAGACTCTGGTAATAAAAGCTCTCTCCTGTCTTGGAAGGAACTGATATTTGGAAAGAGCATTGCGGATAGCGATATGGCTGTGTTTTCCCTCTTCCTCGATTTCCAGTAATATCTGCAATATCAGTTCTCTTGTATTTATTCCATTAGTCACGGTCTCTTCCTCCGGCAAGTATGATCAGTCTTAAAAGCTGCAGAATTGATGAAGCAAGTGCTGCAACATAGGTGAGTGCCGCTGCTGTAAGGACTTTTCTTGCACCTTTTACCTCATCAGCTCCAAGTATTCCTGAACTTCCAAGCATTTTCAATGCTCTTGAAGATGCATTAAATTCTACCGGAAGAGTTACAAGCTGAAAAAGAACCGCAAATGTAAACAAAATGATTCCAACAGTCAGCAGTGGACGGATTGAGAAAATCAGTCCTGCCAGAAACAATGGCCAGGAAAGTGTGGAACCGATGTTTGCAACAGGCACAATCGCAGAGCGAAGATTCAATGGCACATAGTTAGCCGCATGCTGGATAGCATGTCCGCATTCATGCGCAGCCACTCCGATCGCAGCCACAGATGTTTTATCATATACATCCTGAGAAAGTGCCAGTTTCTTACTTCTCGGATCATAGTGGTCTGTCAGGCTACCGGATATGGGTACTACCGTAACATCCGTAATTCCTGACATACGAAGAATCCTTCTGGCAGCATCGGCACCTGTAAGTCCCGATGCACTGCGCACTCTGCTGTAAACAGAAAACGTACTCTTTACCTTTGCAGATGCCAGCAAAGACAGCACCATTCCGATAACGAGCAGTAAATAAGTAGGATCAAAATAATAATATCCGTACATCTAATCACTCCTTATGATCTGTAAAAACAATTCCAGTTTCAATGTGATATCCCCGGAGAAAAGCTTCTGTTTCCATACGCTTCTTACCTTCCAGCTGTACCTCTGTAAGGATCAGCACTCCTTCTCCACATGCTGTATGGATTCCCTCTTTATCTGCCAGGAAGATTGTCCCCGGAACAGCATCTGTTTTCTCAGTGCTGACTTTACATTTCCACACTTTCAGAGTTTTTCCATTAAGAAATGTATAAGCACTTGGCCATGGATTCAGGCCGCGTACAAGGCGTTCCAGTTCTTCTGCCGATTTTCTGAAATCCATCAGTCCCATCTGTTTGGTGATCATAGCCGCATAAGGTGTAGGACTCTCCTCCGGCTGTTTTTCAAACTCCGCAGTTCCCTGCTCAATAGATGGAAGTGTCTTGATCAGCAGATCAGCACCGGCCTGCGCAAGTTTTCCAAACAGGCTTCCACCTGTTTCTGTCGGAGAGATTGGAATCACTATCTTTGAGATCATATCACCGGTATCAAGACCTTCTCCCATCTGCTGGATCGTTACACCTGATACTTTTTCCCCGTCGATCACAGCCTGCTGGATAGGAGCTGCTCCTCTGTATTTCGGAAGAAGAGACGCATGAATATTAATACATCCAAATTTCGGAAGTTCCAGGATTTCTTTTGGAATAATCTGTCCATATGCAGCAACAACTATGATATCAGGATTGATTTCTTTCAGAATCTCCAGAAATTCAGGGTTATTTCTCACTTTCTCCGGCTGATATACCGGAATATCGTGCATAACGGCTTCTTCTTTTACAGGTGTTGGCAATAATGTCTTACCTCTCCCTTTTGGTTTGTCAGGCTGAGTCACCACTGCTGCCACCTCATATCCGGCTTCTGTCAGTGCATGTAATGACGGCACTGCAAAATCCGGTGTTCCCATAAATACTATCTTCATTTGATTATCACTCCTCATCCTCATCATAGGAAACCTGATGAAGTTCTCCTTCTACCAGTTCTGTATACATATGTCCGTCCAGATGATCGATCTCATGGCAGAAAGCACGCGCAAGAAGACCTTCCCCTTCATATTCTACTTCATTCATATCTTCATTCAGAGCTTTTACCTTTACATAGTTCGGACGTGTTACCTGACCAGCCATTCCAGGTACACTTAAGCATCCTTCATCACCAGTCTGTTCGCCTGATGTTTCAAGGATTTCAGGATTGATCAGCACGATAGGACCTTCTCCTATATCAATCACAACGATACGCTTCAGCATACCTACCTGTGGTGCAGCAAGGCCAACTCCCATTGCATCATACATGGTTTCAAGCATATCCCCGATCAGATCATGAATACGTGGTGTCATCTTTTCTACCGGTCTGCTGACCTTTGCAAGTACTTCGTCGCCCTGTAATCTGATTTTTCTAAGTGCCATTTCTTTATTCTCCTCTTCTTTGATTATGATGTTAGGATCAAAAGATATTTTGCCCCTAACCTGATATCTTGATTATTGTTATATCACGATTTCAGAAATTACTGCCTGTCGGATTTCCTTTCTGCAGCAGATTACTTCAGTAATGAGATTTTGAAAAACTCTGCTATAATTAACTGAAATCAAATTGTATGTATATTTTCCGGAAACCGGAATTTATCTCTATGTATTTCTCCAGCTGGTCTTTGATATGTACCAGCGTTTTATGATCTTTATGTTTTAAATAGATAACCTGTCTGTAAATATCCTTAACTTTTCCAACTGACGCATATGCCGGGCCAATGATATGCAGGTCATTTTCTCTGTATATCCTTTCTATATAAAGTTTCAGATAATACATGGCCTGAACCAGTTTCTCATCTTCCGGACCTGAGCCCAGAACTGCCAGCATATATGCTGCAGGAGGATAATCCAGAAGCATACGGTAACTCATCTCTTCCTCATAGAATGCCTGATAATCCTGCACTGCTGCCGCCTGAATACTGTAGTGATCCGGATGATAGGTCTGGATCACTGCCTCTCCCGGTTTTTCCCCCCGTCCTCCCCGGCCGACTGCCTGACAAAGAAGCTGAAAGGTACGTTCCGCACATCGGTAATCCTCTGCATTCAGTGAAAGATCCGCTGCTACTATTCCCATGAGCGTGACATCCGGGAAATCATGCCCCTTAACGATCATCTGTGTTCCGATCAGTATATCTGCCTCATGAGCAGCAAAAGCTGCAAGAATTTTTTCATAGCTGCCCTTGGTTCTTGTTGTATCAAAATCCATTCTGAGAGTCCTGACGCCCGGAAAAGCTTCCCGCACTACCTTCTCGATCTGCTGTGTTCCTGCCTTAAATCCGCCAATATAAGGCGATCCGCACACCGGGCATATCCGGGGTTTTCCTGTCTCATATCCACAGTAATGACATAAAAGCCTTTCATTATTATGCTCCGAAAGAGAAACATCACAATGCGGACACTTCATCACATGTCCACAGGACCGGCAGGATACAAAACCTGCGTATCCTCTTCTGTTCAGAAAAAGCATTACCTGTTCTTTTTTCTCAAACCGGCCTTTCATCTTTTGCCGGAGTTCTCTGCTCAGTACAGACCTGTTCCCTGCTTTTAATTCCTCACGCAGGTCTACGATAGAAACCCTGGGCAGAGGTCTGCTTCCATATCTTGTTGTCAGCCTGACCAGACTATATTCCCCATTCATTGCCTTACTGTAGGCTTCCACTGATGGAGTAGCTGAACCCATTACCACATTTGCATGTTCTAAAACAGCTCTCCGGATTGCAGTTTCCCTTGCATGATAACGGGGTGTGCTTTCACTTTTATAGCTTGGTTCATGTTCTTCATCAATAATGATCAGTCCCAGACTGGCAAATGGCGTAAACAGCGCAGATCTTGGACCGATCATCACCTGAACTTCTCCCCTTTTCGCACGTTTAAACTGATCATAGCGTTCTCCCTGAGACTGTCTGGAATTGATGACTGATACTTTATCCCCAAATCTGGCATAAAATCTGCGTACCGTCTGATATGTCAGAGCAATCTCCGGAATCAGCACGATTGCTTCCTTTCCCTGAGAAAGCGTCTGTTCGATCAGCTTTATATACACCTGGGTCTTCCCGCTCCCTGTCACTCCCTCGATCAGCACAGGCTTCGGCGATGGTTTTTCCCATTCTCTCTGTATCTGTTTTACTGCCGCTTCCTGTTCATCTGTAAGCGGCATTTGCCTTTCTCCGGAAATATCACCTGTATTCAGTGAAGTTCTCATTATCTCATCATATTCTATGCGGATAATCCCCTGCTCCTGAAATTTCTTTACAACAGCAGAAGTTGTCCCCAGTTCTTTCGCCGCATGTGTATAATCCAGTCTTTTTTTCTCCAGAAGTTCCCTCAGAAGTCTTGTTCTTGCTTTAAATCTTGTTTGTTCAAGTTCTTTCAGCAACTGCATTCCCGCCTCTTCGGAAATGTCCAGGCATATATATTTTTTCTCTTTTGCCTTGATTTTCTCCTGAATTGGAAGTACTGTTCTGAGAGCCTGGATCATGGTGGAACCATAATTTTCTCTCATCCAGGCTGCCAGGGCGATCAGCCTGGATTCCGTAGTCTCTTCTCCACTGCAGATTTCACTGATTTCTTTAATCTTTTCGGGAGCAATTTTCGGTTCATCCGACAATCCAATCACATATCCTTTACGCACCCGGCCGGCATTTCCAAAAGGGATGGCTGCCACCATCCCTGCCTTTATTTTCTTCTCCAGCCTTTCTGGTACACGATATTGAAAACTCCGGTCCAGTTTATCACTGGAAATATCAATTATTATATCAGCATATATCATGAACTTATTCCTGTTTGATCCGCTACCTATTTACCTGCAAGAATATCTGCGATCAGGACGCGTTCGTCCATAGGATATTTCTTTCCTTTTATTTCCTGATAATCCTCATGTCCCTTACCTGCCAGAACTATAATATCCCCCGGTTCTCCATGATGGATCGCATAGGCGATGGCTTCTTTTCTGTCAGGAATCTCTACATATTTTCCATCAGTTTTTGCCATACCGATCTTAATATCATCGATGATTGCCTGTGGTTCTTCATCACGTGGATTATCAGAGGTAATGATGGTAAGGTCTGCAAGCTTTCCAGAAACCTCTCCCATCTCATAGCGGCGAAGCTTTGATCTGTTTCCTCCGCATCCAAACAGACATACCAGTCTGTGGGGATGATATTCTTTCAGAGTGGTCAGAAGGCTCTCCAGAGCCATGGCATTATGTGCATAATCGATCATCAGAGTAAAATCATCGGATACTTTTACCATTTCGATACGGCCTTTTACCTTAGCTACTTTTAAGGCTTTGAGAATGTTCTCTTCCGAAACCTTAAAATGACGGCAGATCGCGATTGCTGTCAGTGAATTGTAGATGCTGAATTTACCGGGAATATCTATCTCCACATGAAAATCCAGAAGTCCTTTCAGATGGTAGGAAATACCCAGATATCCTTTACCCCCGACCAGCTTTGCATCTTCCGCACGAAGGTCTGCTTCCGGTGAAAATCCATAAGTTTCCAGGCTACATGTATGACCTTCAATAATCTTCTCGAAATGTTCATCATCTCTGTTTACAATTCCTACCCTGCACTGTTTCAGAAGTAAGGACTTGCATCTGAGATAATCATCAAAATCCTTATGTTCATTTGGTCCGATATGATCTGGCTCAATGTTTGTAAAAATACCAAAATCGAAAACAAATCCCTGAGTTCGGTGAAGCATCAGTCCCTGGGAGGAAACTTCCATAACCACACAGTCACAGCCGGCTTCTACCATCTCATGGAAATATTCCTGAATCACATAGGACTCCGGTGTTGTGTTCTTTGCAGGGATCACTTTGTCACCGATGATTGCTTCAATGGTTCCGATCAGTCCCACTTTATATCCGGCATTTTCCAGAATAGATTTTACCATATACGTAGTGGTTGTTTTTCCTTTTGTTCCTGTGATACCGATTGTTTTCAGTTTCTCTGCGGGATATCCGAAATATGCGGCAGAAATAAACGCCATCGCATATCGTGTATCTTTCACAAGAATGACTGTCACATCTTCCGGTGCTTCCACAGCTTCTTCCACAATCAGAACCTTTGCTCCTTTTGCAACTACATCCGGCACAAATTTATGGCCATCCACCACTGCACCGCGGATACAGATAAAAAGAGAGCCCTCTTCTACTTTCCGGGAATCATAAATCACATTTTTTACTTCCTGGTCTGTACTGCCCTGAAGACATGTATATTCCAGCTTTTCCAGTAAGGATATTAATTTCATTTTAATCCTCCATATCATTTCCTGCCTGCCTGAATTTTATACAGCCTTTGCGGCAATTTCGTTACTGTTCACTCCGTTCACAGTAACGCAATTTCTTTAAAGTCAGGCAGAGGTGTTTTACTAAAGCGTATATTCTATATAAGAATAGCACACCTCCCCTGTCGTTTCAACGTTGTTTCTCTACTTCTGCTGTTTTTTTGTCTTCCTGTAACAGAATGCGCTGACTCCGGACATGATTGCAAAAATCCCCAGTACAATATACAAAGCCGTTTCTGTCTCATCTCCTGTACGTGGTTTGGAAGCAGTAGTATAAGCACTTCCGGACTTTGAGTCATATCCATAACTCTGGGAAGCCAGAGATGCCGGTTGCGGCGTAACTGTAACAATATTATCAGTTTCCTTTAATTCTACGTTTGCCTTAGATGTCATTGCCTGTGTACCAGTCTCATCAGATGTAACGATTACCTCATTGATCAATTCCTGACTTGCCATATATTGTGGAACAGTCACTGTGGCGTAAAGTGCAATAGCCTCTCCCGGTGCGATCTGCGGAATCAGAGCCTGTGTGCCTGTGCTGTTTAATGTTACGCCCTCTTTCCTGACAAAGTTTGCCTGAATACCGGCATTTTGGAATCTTTCTGTACTGAGAACCGAATGAAGTGTCCGCTCACCCGTATTCCTGATGCAGATCTGATATGTGATCGTATCTCCCGGATATGCCTGTGTTCTGTCCGCAGTTTTCTCCACCTCAAAAGTAGCCTTTAATGCAATGACTTCTGTTTCAACTGATTTCTGACATCCAATACTTTCTTCCTTTCCCGGATATTTCGCTTTTACAGTTACTGTATGAATAAGCTCTCCTGCCTGCTCTTCTGTAAGCTGTACTGTCATCTGAAGATTTCTGATTTCTCCTGCCTTAAGACCTGAAATAATTCCCTGCATACCATTTGCAGTAAATCCCTCTTCCTGTTTCCATTCGGCTTTTATATTATCCTGAGAAAAAACACTGGATATCTCTATATTTTCCAGAGGTAATTCTCCTGTATTCTCTACAGACAATATATAAGTAAGGTTCTGCCCTGCACGTACCTCTTTCGTCTCCTGCTGTAACCGGGCTGTGATCCCTGTTTTTGCCTCCTGTACGGAAAGCAGAGCTGAAGGAGTTTCTGCAACAGTCCGGGTTTCATCCCCTGATTTCATCCAGAAATACGCACCTGTCCCCTCCCAATCTTTGCAAAGCGGTGCATCCTGGCACAGAGGATAATCTGTTTTTACAGAAGAAATACGATATTCTTCACGCAGAGACACCGGCACTTTCATGGTAAAGATATCTGTTTCCGCATCTGAAAGTGCAGCTTCACAGGTCAGCTTTGTAATCTGGGTTGTCTCACCTTTCTTATTTTGTATCTGTACGGATTCAGCCTGCAGATCATTCTTTAACGCTTCTGCATTTACCTGAAAATATTCTGAAATATATACAGTCAGAAAATATCTGGTTTTATCTTCCCTGATCTCATTTTGGTTCTCCTGCTCACTCTGTTGTGTCTGTCCGGTTTCTGTGTCAAATCCTTCTGCGTTTTCTTCTGCCTTCCGGTATTCTTCGCTTTCTATATCTTCTATATCTATTACTGCACTCTCTGATTCACACTCTGTATTTTCGGAATCCACTTCATCTGTCGTATTTTCTTCTGCTTCTCTCACTTCGCCATCCCATGTACTATTTTCCATCGGCAACTGTCCGTTCTCCGAAGCAGTATTTTCCTGTTGACTTTTGTACAGTTCTTTCAGACCGCTCACTTCCAGTGTCAGTTCTGCCTGAAATTTCTCTTCATCGATCCACTGTGCACTCTGCTTTAAACCCACAGCAGGAATATATAACTCTGCAGCTTCAAATTCTGCTGCTGATACTGCTCCTGCTCCCAAAATCCCGACAGCAGCCGTTATCATGACTGCTTTTTTTAACTGATTCCATATTCTTCTTTTCATTCTCTCATTCTCCTGAATTTTTATTCTATGTCATCTGAGGTACTTCCACTGTCAGAATGATATCGGTACAGTATCTTTCGAGATTATAAGTTCATGTCCACAGACATACGCATCTCTCCTCTCTGTTTTGCACAATAAATAAGATTTTCAGAGTTTCTGCTCAGGATTCAAAACCATCTCCCGGACTATCAATAAATAATTGGAAATTTTTGCACCGGACCGGTGCGTGAAAATAAGAATACTGATAACGGCTGTTGCCGATGAATCTACTTTAGCATGTCTATGCTATAAAAACAAGATACCACTTTTTATTTTTCGTATTTGTTTATAATTCTTTTATAAATTTACCGATTGTTTCAGAAATTCGACATACTTTGAACATAATTTTCCCATATAATAGGTCTTGGATAGATGAAAAACCACTCTCTATCTCCCCCCTCAAAAAAAACAAAACAGCTCTCACAAAAATGTGAGAGCTGTTTGTTTTTTGTTACTGTTCACTGGTAATATCCCGCGAGGTTTTTTTTGGATTATTTTCTATTGCAATTCTACTGGCAGTCTTTTATAATGTAGAATATCAATATGATTGAATATTTATGATATCAGTGATAAAAAATTTCAAAAATCTTTATATATAAGATCACCCCGCAGATATCATATTTACAGAACATGAAAGAATCGAGGTAATTCCCATGAGCGAAAAAATTACAGTAGTTGCACTGGGCCACAGAGCATTAGGAACCACCTTACCGGAGCAGAAAATCGCTACAAAAAAAGCAGCCAAAGCTGTCGCAGATCTTGTAGAAGCCGGAAATCGTGTAGTCATTTCCCACAGTAACGGTCCCCAGGTTGGAATGATCCACACAGCCATGAATGAATTTGGCAAAACACATCCTGACTATACATTTGCACCTATGTCCGTATGTTCGGCAATGAGTCAGGGCTATATCGGATATGACCTCCAGACCGCAATCCGCGCAGAACTTATTTCCCGCGGTATTTATAAACCGGTAGCTACTATCCTTACACAGGTTGTCATTGATCCATATGATGATGCTTTCGCTGAACCTGAGAAGATCATCGGACGTGTCCTTACAGAAGAAGAGGCTGAAACTGAAGAAAGCAAGGGAAACTTTGTCACTAAACTGGCTGACGGCACTTATAAAAGAATCCTGGCAGCTCCGAAACCGCAGAAAATCGTAGAGCTTGAAACAATCCGCACACTTGTAGATGCGGGCCAGGTAGTAATCGCAGCAGGTGGCGGCGGAATCCCGGTTATGGAACAGGGAATCGATCTTCATGGTGCAAGTGCGATCATTGAGAAAGACCTTTCCAGCGGACTTCTTGCACAGGAATTAAATGCAGATACTCTTCTGATCCTTACCAGTGTTGAGAAAGTAAGTCTGAACCTCGGTCAGGACAATGAAGAATATCTTAATACAATTTCTGTAGATGATGCTAAGAAATATATGGCTGACAATCAGTTTGCCCCAGGCTCCATGCTTCCTAAATTCGAAGCCGGAATCTCTTTTATCGAAAAGGGAGATAACAGAAGAACGATCATCACAGATATTGCGCATGCAAAGGATGGATATTTCGAAAAAACCGGAACTATCATTAAATGATTCTATAGCAATCCTCGTAAATAATACATTTAAGAGGATTGCTATATTTTATCTGACAATACAAAAAGACATATACCAGAGCAATACATATCATCTTGCCGGTATATGTCTTTTAATTATCATATTATGATGTCAGATTCAAAAGTTTACCCCTGACCTGATATTACATAGATTTACGTTCCGCAATCTCTGCCATCTTCGCTTCGTTCAGACGAGTATCACCATGCACACGGCTGTAGGAAAGATATCCGTTCATACGGTCAATCTTTGTCAGATTCTTGGAACCGCAGACCGGACACACGTCCATTTCAAGTTCCTCATGTCCGCAGTCATCACAGTAAGCAAGGGAAAGATTTACTCCCTCATAATATCCCAAAGACATGGCTCTGCGGATCAGAGTACGTATTGCTTCACGATTATAATCAATCGGATAACGTACATACTGAATCTTACCGCCGTTGCACAACTCCCAGAAACGTCCCTCCAGATCCTGTTTTTCAATCGGAGTTACATCTTCAGTCACATGACAGTGGAAACTGTTGCTTACATAAGGACGATCAGAAACCCCTTTCACAATGCCATACATCTTACGGAACTGTTCCACCTGCAGTCCACATAAACTCTCTGCCGGTGTTCCATAAATTGCATAAAGATAACCATCTTTCTCTTTAAATTCATTTACTTTCCTGTTGATATATTTCAGCACATCCAGTGCAAACTGCCCGTCTTCAGCAATGGATTTGCCATTGTAAAGTTCCTGGAGTTCATTTAATGCAGTGATTCCGAAGGATGCTGTCATTGGTTTCAGAATCTTGCCAATCTTTTCATTCGGTTTCAGATGTCCACCGTAAAATCCTCCCTCACAATATGCCAGCGGGTTGGTTGACGCACGCATCTGTCCCAGATAATCATAGGTACGGATATGCAGATTACGGATCATCTCAAGATAGAAATCCAGCACTTCGTAGAAATCCCTGCTCTCTGCTCTGGCTTTGGCAAGGATCATTGGAAGATGAAGGCTTACCGCACCGATGTTAAATCTTCCCACAAACACAGGAACATCCTTATCATCTGCCGGATACATACCGCCTCTCTCGTACCAGGGGCTTAAGAACGCACGACATCCCATAGGACTTATAACCTTTCCATACTGCTTGTACATACTGGAAATATATCCTTTTCCTGACATGGACAGCCAGTCCGGATACATAGTCTTGGCAGAACAGTCAACCCCTGCCTCAAATACATCCTCACTGATCTTGCCTTTTCCATGGATATTTTCATCATAAAGGAATACGATTTTCGGGAAGAGTACCGGTTTCTTGCGTCCTGCCTTACCCTGTCCGCCTTTATGCACTTCAAGAAGAGAAATACTTGCCATCTTCTCGAACTGCTTTATTCCAAGTCCAAGAGTTACAGTTACAAATGGATAATCCCCTCTGGAAGATCCGACTGTATTCAGCTTATACTCAATCCCCTGCCATCCCTGGTCAAAATCTCTGCGGACTTTGTCAAGCGCATACTCAATCGCACGTTCTTCACGTCCTGTCCAGCTCTCGTCAGAGTATTTCATAAATTCCTGGATGTATTTGTCATAACTCTTCTGTGCATAAGGTGCAAGGATCTTATCTACTTCCGGTACTGTGAATCCGCCATACTGCTGTGCAGCAGTGCTCAAGATAATATCACCCATAACATCAAACGCAGTATCCAGCGTCTTAGGCTCATTATACCATACATTTCCCATCTCAAATCCGCCGCTGAGTACAGATGCCACATCAAAGAGACAACAGTTCATGGTATCCAGACGTGCAGACTGGTCATGAATATAAATATAACCGTCTTTACATGCCTGAAGTTCATTACGGTTCATAAAAAATTTGCGATAAAGTTCTTTGTTCAGTTCATTAAAGATCAGGCTTCGCTTTGTAGCTACAAGCGCACTGTCTGTATTGGCATTACTCTTATCGCCAATATAACGGATTGCCTGACTCTTGGTATATACATCATCCATCATATGGATAAAGTCGAGTTTGTAATTTCTGTAATCGCGGTAGCTCTTAGCCACTGCCGGGTTCACTCTCTCAAGTGCTCCCTCTACGATGTTGTGCATCTCCTGGATCTCTATCTCATTCTTTCCCAGTGCCTCTGCATGTTCTTCCGCAAACTGGCAGATAAATTCCTTCTCTTTATCCGAAAATGTGTATAAAATTCTGGCTGCCGACTTATTTACTGCTGCTACGATCTTCTGTGAATTAAACTCTTCTCTCGTACCATCTTTCTTTATAACATATATCATACCTTTTGCTCCCATATACAATATATAGTATTATTTTCTTTCGTTTACCACAATTTATTCTATATGTGGTACGTTTAACAAGTATAGCACAGTATCTGTCAAAAAGAAAGGGGCAAAAAATTATTCGTCATATTGCCGAATTTGATACATTATCAGAAAATTTTCTTGACCATCCGAAGCCACTGCCGATACCTCATCTCCTGTATGCAATTCCACTTTTTCTTTATGCTCCGATTTGTCAAATTTTACAGTTTCATCTTTTCCTGAAGATCTTCTAATCTTCATGGTAAGAGAACCTCCCCAGCCGGATTCCAGTATGTATATTCCAGGTTCTATCGTGAATTCATACTCTATATCTTCTGAATTCTCATCAGCTGCCTCTGTTATAGTGTAAGCCTCTCCGATAACATAATCTTCTCCATCAAAAATATAACCATACGGATCATTTGCTTCAAACTTCTGAGCAGAGACTGCTGTACCAACAGTATCATCCCCGTCATTCTCACCTGTTTCATCCGCAGTGCTGTCACCAAAAAGGCAGTCAAAATCTAAGCTGATATCAAACGTATCATAAATAAATTCCTCAATCCTGTATTCAATTGTATCCCACTGTTCCGCAAGCAGTCCTGCTGCTGCAATCAGAACCAATATAAGTCTCCAGAATTTTTTTGATGCCCTGGCTTCTTTTTTCTTCGGTTTCTGTGTTGTTTTCTGTATTGTTTTCTGTGTTGTTTTCACTGACGCTTTTTTTTCCGGCGTTTTTGTTGTTTTGTTTCTGTCCGGCAGAGGAATCTCGCTCTCTGCCATTGCTTTTCTCACTTTCGCCGAAGAATGCCGATAATGCTCTGACCTGTCTTCGTTCAGGTGATACAGTTCCATATCATTTCTATACGGCATTCCACAATATTTGCATCTGCCGTTTACAACCGGACCGCCACAAACCTGACATTTTTTTCCCATGTATCTTCCCCCTGTCAGCTATAGCAATTCCATAAATTGCTATAAATTTATTTATTTTCATTGATTCTCATAAAATTATTTTAACATTTTACCCTGATCTTGCAAAGCTGAAATTGTCAAACGCCTACTTTCCTGTTATAATAGCTGAGTAAAAGACTATAGAAATCCTCTTAAAAATACATTTGAAAGGATTTCAAAATTGTAGGAGGAATCCAATAATGGAACAGATTAAAATTCCTGACGGGTATCAGTCAGCTTTAAATCTCCATGATACCCAGATTGCCATTAAAACTGTGAAAGATTTCTTTCAGCAGACATTATCACAGAAACTGAACCTGCTTCGTGTTTCTGCTCCTGTTTTCGTAAACCCGTCATCCGGTCTGAACGATAACTTAAACGGCGTAGAACGTCCGGTAAGCTTTGATATCAAAGGCCAGCCGGAGAATGCTGAGATCGTACACTCTCTTGCCAAATGGAAGAGATATGCATTACAGAAATATGGCTTTGCTCATGGTGAAGGACTTTACACAGACATGATCGCGATCAGAAGAGACGAAGATCTGGACAATATCCACTCCGTATACGTAGATCAGTGGGACTGGGAAAAGATCATCAGCAAGGAAGAACGCAACATGGACACACTTGTTTCCACAGTACGTGCTATCTACAGCGTTCTCCGCAAGACCGAAAAATACATGGCTGTTCAGTACGATTACATCGAAGAAATCCTTCCGAGAGAGATCGCATTTGTCAGCACTCAGGAACTGGTCGACATGTATCCTGATCTCACTCCAAAGGAACGTGAATACAAGATTGTCAAGGAAAAAGGTGCCGTATTCCTTATGCAGGTCGGCAAAACCTTAACCAACGGAGAACGTCATGACGGACGTGCACCGGACTACGATGACTGGGAATTAAACGGCGATATCCTTGTTTATTATCCTGTTCTCGACATTGCTCTGGAGCTTTCTTCCATGGGTATCCGCGTTGACGAGGATGCGCTTGACAGACAGCTTACCATCGCAGGATGTGATGACAGACGCGAACTTCCTTTCCAGAAAGCAATCTTTAACAAAGAACTTCCATATACTATCGGCGGCGGCATCGGCCAGTCCCGTATCTGTATGTTCTTCCTCAGAAAAGCACACATCGGTGAAGTACATGCTTCCCTGTGGCCGGAAGAAGTAATGAAAGAAGCAGCAGCAAAAGGAGTACAGCTTCTGTAAAAAAGCCGTAAACCTGGAATACTCAGAGATCACAGACACACAGATGTGTAAATACACAATGTATATCTGAGTGCCTTATCAGACAAATGTAACGGGGCGAATACAAAAGTGAATATTTTATTTTTTTTAACACCTAAAAGTGATGTAGCATATATATTTGAAAATGAGACTCTTCGTCAGACTCTTGAGAAAATGGAACACAGAAAATTTTCCTGCATTCCGCTTCTGAGTCTGGACGGGAAATATAAAGGAAGTATTTCCGAGGGTGATCTTCTCTGGGGAATGAAAACCTTAAATGTTCCCGGACTGAAAGAAGCAGAGAGCATTTCCATTATGGCAATCCCGCGAAGAGCAACATATAAGGCAGTTCACGCAGATTCTGACATGGAGGATCTGCTGGACAAGGCAATCAACCAGAATTATGTTCCGGTTGTAGATGATCAGGGATACTTTATCGGCATCATCACCCGTAAAGAGATCATCAAATACTGCTACAAAGAACTGAAGAAATATATAAAAGCTTCAGATTCATAAAAAGAGCTGCCGCATTGCAATTTTTCAATTGCTAATGCGGCAGTTCTTTTTATATTCTTTATAACGCCTCAGCAGACCTCAACAAAATTCCTGTTTTTCCTTTTTCTGTGCCAGAAGCTTTCCGAACAATGCTGCCAACACCTGCTGAAACAGAGTTCCGATCATTACCGGAAACATAACTTCACCCGGAAAATATGCAGCTGCGATCACCGCTCCTGCGCTGATATTGCGCATCCCGGTTCCATACATCATGGAAACCGCCGTACTGCGATCCTTTCGGAAGATATACGCCACAAACCAGCCGAGTGCATATCCGGAAGCAGCCAGGACAAGGATTGCCAGTGCAACCTTCACCCTCTGCATATTCATATCCCGGATATATGGTGCTACTTTGGAAGAATTGGACGTTACCACAAATATCAGTGCCAGCTTTGAAAAAGGCGCCAGCTTTCCCGGCCATGTTTCCATTACTTTTCCATCTGTGATCTGATTTAATACCATCGCAACAACAGCAGGAAGCGCAACCATAAATATCAGTTCCCGCATCATCCTGGCAGAATCTATGGTCACCGCAGAGCCCAGCAGGATCTTCAGCGTAGCCGGAATCAGAAAAGGTGCCAGTACCGTATCCAGCACTACCAGAGACAACGACAGAGGACTGTTTCCATCATAAATCGTCACCCACATCAGACTTACCACTGCAGTGGGAACTGCAAACTCCAGTACCATTCCGGTGATCAGCTCCATGTTATTTCCAAAGAAAAGATGGCCTGCCCCGCAGGCTGCTGTCGGGATTACCACATGGACCAGAAGCATGATAATAAGCAGTGATCCCGGATGCCGGAATACATTTGCCACATCTTTAAATCTTGACTTCAACGCCCCGGCAAATGTCATAAATGCAAATACGGCCGGCACATAAGGCAGACCGCATTTGGCAATATCAGGAAAGCACACCCCCAGTAACAGACAGGTCGGTGTCACCAGGGCCATCCATTTTTCTATAAAACTGTTAAATTTTCTCAGCATCTTATAAAACCTTTGAAAGAAAGTCTTTCAGTCTAGGATTCTTCGGATTTGCGAAAAATTCTTTCGGAGTATTCTCTTCCTGTATCTTACCGTCATCAATAAAAAGAACTCTTGTTGCCACTTCTCTTGCAAATCCCATCTCATGAGTAACTACAACCATGGTCATACCTGACTGCGCAAGTTCTTTCATCAATTCCAGAACCTCACCTACCATCTCAGGGTCAAGTGCGGAAGTTGGCTCATCAAAAAGCATCACATCCGGATTCATGGCAAGAGAACGTGCAATGGCAATACGCTGTTTCTGCCCGCCCGAAAGCATATCCGGATATGCATTGGCTTTGTCCGGAAGACCTACACGTGCCAGAAGCTCATCCGCCTTCTTTGAAGCTTCATCCTTTGTCATCAGCTTCAGTTCTACAGGTGCCAGCATAATATTCTGTTTTACCGTTTTATGCGGAAAAAGATTAAACTGCTGGAATACCATTCCAATCTTCTGACGGTGTCTGTTAATGTCAACCTTCGGATCTGTAATATCAGTTCCTTCAAAGAGGATCTGTCCGCCTGTCGGAACCTCCAGAAGATTCAGGGATCTCAGGAAAGTAGATTTACCGGAACCGGAAGGACCAATGACGGCTACTACTTCTCCCTGACAGATATCTGTTGTTATTCCATCGAGAACCTGATTTGTACCAAAAGCTTTCTTCAGATCCTTTACCTGGATCAGTACATTCTTATCGCTCACTGGTTCTTAATCTCCTTTCCAGTTTATTCATCCCCCATGTAAGGATTCCAACGATCACAAGGTAAATCGCTGCTGCTGCCATCAGAGGCCAGAACGCATTGTATGTACGGCTCTGGATCAGCATAGCTCCTTTTGTCAGGTCCATCATACCGATATAACCGATGATGGATGTCTCTTTAATCAGCACGATAAATTCATTTACCAGCGCAGGAAGTACATTCTTAAATGCCTGCGGGATAATGATCAGTCGCATGGTCTGGCTGAAATTCAGACCAAGGCTTCGTCCTGCCTCTGTCTGTCCCTGGTCAATGGACATGATACCGGAACGGACAATCTCAGCTACATAGGCACCTGAGTTGATACCAAAGGCAAGTCCGCCTACAATGATCTTGTTAATGCTTACAGCACCAAAAATTACAAAATTCATGATCAACAGCTGGATCATGGTTGGTGTTCCACGAATTACAGTCAGATAAACTCTGCAGATCGCATTGAGGATCTTAAAGGAGCCTGACTTATCGTGCGCAGAACGGATGATTGCTACAAGGAAACCGATGATCAGACCTACAATTACCGCAAATACTGTGATAATAAGAGTTGTTTTCAGACCATCCAGAAGCCAGAGATAGCGGTCATCTTTAATAAAGTTCAGATAAAAATCTTCTTTTACATTCGCTAATATCATAGGATTATTCATAAAAACCTCTGTTCCGAAAAGAGAGCTGTTGGCAAATCGTCAACAGCTCTGTTATTTGTTATTTTAATACTTATTTCTTTACAATAATTACCTGGCTTGCATCTGCATAGGTATCTGTAAAGTCAACGCTTGATTTACGGTCTTCTGTTACAGTCATACCAGCTGCACCGAAGTCTGCTTTGCCGGACTGTACTGCCGGAAGGATGGAATCGAATTCCATATCTTCAATTTTCAGTTCATATCCAAGCTTATCACAGATTGCCTGAGCGATATCAGCATCGATGCCAACGATATCATCACCTTCATGATATTCATATGGTTCGAACTCAGCGTTAGTAGCCATTACCAGAGTTCCATTGGAACGGTCAACATCTTCCGGTGATTCATATGGAGTCTTACCGGCATCCTCACCAATGTAATTGTCCATGATGCTGTCGATAGTTCCATCCTCTTTCAGTTCCTTGAGAGCTCCGTTAATCTTGTCAAGAAGTTCATCATTGCCTTTCTTTAAGCAGATTGCATATTCTTCTTCCTCGAATGGCTCATCCAGAATCTTGAGATCATCATTATTCTCAGCAAATTTCTGAGCCGGCTGTGAATCGATGATCACACAGTCGATTTGTCCTGCCTTTAATGCCTGAACAGCTTCACTTCCCTTGCTGTAACGTTCTACTGTAGAACCATCTTTCTCATAATCAGATGCATCAAGGTCACCTGTTGTACCAAGCTGAACACCGATTGTTGCTCCTGCAAGATCATCTTTGGATTCAACTTTCTGAGCTGCGGATACGCTTCCTGCCATGGAAAATACCATTACTGCACTGAGTGCAAGAGCTGCAAATCTCTTTTGATCTTTCATCTTTTTTCCTCCTCGCATCCGAAAGTATATCTACGGCTGCCATCTTTTTACCTTCTTCAGACAACAGCGTATAATTATGCGTTTCGGTTGTATATTTTTGTTTTTAATTTTAACATACTTTCTATAAAATGCAAGGTAAAACTTGAATAACAGATATATTTTCCATATAATGTATAATACATAACTGTTCCGGGAAGGGCAAAATGTTTTTTTACATGAAGGTCACAGAAAAACTTTCCCGGTAAAAGATTCGTAATTTTCACTTTTTCATAACATTTTTTCTATATGATACAAGAAAGAATCCTGCTTGCAGGATTCTCCGCCTGCGGCGTGTCGCTTCAGCGACATAATTCCATTCCACCGCAGTGCGATCCTGCCCGAAAGGCTTTGTTATGTTATAGGAACATTACAGAGTAATTTCCTATAACATAACAAATTTCATAAACAACAAGAGGTGTATAAATATTTAACCAAATAAGGAGGCTTTTCTGATGAAATTTACAAAAATGCATGGTATTGGAAATGATTACGTATATGTAAACTGTTTTGAGGAAACTGTGGAAAATCCTTCCGCAGTAGCCAGATATGTCAGTGACCGTCACTTTGGTATCGGTTCCGACGGACTGATCCTGATCAAGCCATCCAAAATCGCAGACTGCGAGATGGATATGTATAATCTTGACGGTTCCCAGGGTGCCATGTGCGGAAACGGTATCCGCTGTGTTGCCAAATATGCCTATGACTACGGCATCGTAGACAAAGAACATATTTCTGTTGCTACAAAAAGCGGCATCAAATATCTGGATCTTACTGTAGAAAACGGAAAGGTATCCCAGGTTAAGGTAAATATGGGTTCTCCGATCCTGACCGCCAGACAGATTCCGGTAGTGTCAGAGAAGGAGGAAGTTATCAATGAACCTCTGGATGTAAACGGAAAAATCTATTACATAACCGCTGTTTCCATGGGAAATCCCCACGCTATTGTTTATATGGATGATATTGACCATCTGGATATTGAAAAGATCGGCCCGGCTTTCGAGAATCATGTTGCATTTCCGGATCGTGTAAACACTGAATTTGTAGAAGTGATCGATGAACATACTGTAAAAATGCGTGTATGGGAACGCGGTTCAGGCGAAACTCTTGCCTGTGGCACAGGTGCATGTGCGGTAGCAGTCGCTTCTGTTCTGAACGGACATGTAGACGGTGACAGTCCTGTCACTGTAAAACTTCTCGGCGGTGACCTGCAGATTTTCTGGAACAGACAGGAGAATCTTGTTTACATGACAGGCCCGGCTGCCACAGTATTTGACGGTGAAATTGATGTAAGCTTTCTGAAATAAAAACCTGTCTGAAACTGTAACAAATAACAGACAGCTTATCTGCTTCAGCTGCCGGTCACAATATTACGCAACAAAAAACGGATACACACCATTCAGCTGTGGTTATGTATCCGTTTTTTATCAACTTTTACACTGCAAATTCCAGTATTCTTTCCACAATAAATACCGCAGCACATGCGAATAACGCAACTGTAAGAAGACTTTTCTCCTTATATGCCGCGATCAGTGCCACAATAAATCCCACAGCAGCCGAGATCACACTGTCTGTGGCAAAAAGGATCGCCGGAAATGTCATGGCTGCCAGACATGCGTAGGGAACATAGTACAGAAATGATCTGATAAACGGACTTGTGATCTCTTTTCTGGAAAGAGCAAGCGGGAGCATACGGATCAGATATGTAACTGCTGCCATTACCAGAATGTAAATATAAATATTATGACTCATGAACACCCTCCTCCTCTTTCTCATCCTCTATCGGACAGAAGTATGCGGCAGCCCCTGCCACGATCAGTGTAGTAATAATGATCACAAAACCTGACGAAACCTCCGACAGAAACGGAATCACTTTAAACAAAGTGCTGATCAGCATTGCTGCCACGACAACTGCCAGTACTGCCTTATTCTGCTTTGCCGGAGGAATAATAATTGCAAGGAACATACCGTAAATAGCCACGCTGAGTGCACTCATCATAAAATCCGGAAGAAGATTTCCGGAAATTGCTCCTGCCAGGGTTCCAAGTACCCATCCCGGGATTGCCACACACATGGCACCATAATTATAAAATGCGCTTACCTTTCCGGGCTGACTGGCACTGATCCCGAAAATCTCATCCGTCACACCAAATGCTGCAATATAGCGGTGAACCAAAGATTCATCTCTTCTGAATTTCTGAGCAAGGGAAAATGACATCAGACAATATCTCAGATTAATGATCAGCTGTGTCAGTGCCATCTCCCAGTAAGAACCGCTCATTACCATGATCTCAAGTCCTGCAAACTGCCCTGCTGAAGTCACGTTTGTCAATGAAATCAGCACAGCCTGCCAGATACTCAGTCCATCAGCAACTGCCATCATGCCAAATGTAAACGATACAGCAAAATATCCCAGTCCTATGGGAATACCATCCTTAACTCCTTTTCTGAAGCTTTCACTTCTCATGTTTCTCTCCTCCTGTCACCTTTTGTGATCCTTTGACAACTGTTTAACTCTTTCACAGCTACAACTTTCGTATTTACTGATACACACAGATAACCCGGAGAACAGTATTCTGTCTCCGGGTTTCAGTCAGGATTATCTGATATGTTTTATTGCATATGCATAAATTCTCTTATAAGTCCTCATAGAATAATGAACACCATCATCTGTATAACCGCGAAATTCACAGCGAGTCGTATAACCACATCTCATCAGATAAGAATAACTGTTGATCCATGTAAAATTCCCGTTCAGTCTCTGTCTGAGTCTGTTATTAAATCCGCGGATCTCAGACTCCTTCCGCGTGGATTTCATTGCCGTATTACATGGATTCACAGACATATAAAATAATTCACAGTTCCTGGCAGTCAGCTTTCTGGATAATCCATTCATATAAGAAGCATAGTCTGACGCAACAGAATCATAACTGATGGACTTCCTGTTTTTGTGGATCAGGTCATTTACTCCCAGATTGAAAATAACTGCCACCGGCTTTGCATTGTCATCCATCCCGCTTATTTCATTCAGCAGTTCCTTTTCTCCGTATTTTTTCATCCAGTCAAGCCCTTCTCCTGTCTTGCATACAAATCCAACTTTCTTTAAACTGTCAGAACTGCATTGCTGCTTCAGAGTACTGCGAAGCATTGCTGTGCGGGAATCTCCCACAAAAATAATCTTATCATATTTCTCCACACTGTCCGCAAGACCGCCTGCATAAATATCCGGTTCCTGATTCCATTTATACTTCACCGGATAAAGATGAATATTTTTCGTAACCTGAATTTTCTGATATGCCTGATACATTGGATTACAGGTCTGTCCGGGAACTGTTGACCATCCCAGAAATGTATATCCCCTCTTATTCACTTCCACAGGAAGAATCACAGAACCACCGCTTTTCACTTTCTTTTTTGTGATTCCTCCTGAAGTCTCTATTGTAACTGTTTTCGTGGATGTTTTTTTCTTTTGCACTGTTGAATTCTTAGCAGTCTGCATTATTGCCGCCTGTGCTGCAGACGGGGGTGCTGCACATATTAATACACACGCCAGAAAAAATAATAACATTCTTCTTACACACATCTGTCTCTTCTGTTTTCTCATTATTGCCTTCTTTTATGATTTCATATATTATCTGTTATTTTTACCGGTACTTACAGCAATTTCGCTGTCTTTTCTCTTCACCATACTGCTTCGCAGTCAATTTGACCAAACAGTTGTATTTCAGTTTACATCATCTGACAAAAACAGTCAACAGTCTTCGCCACTGCCTTTACATTCTTTACAGACCCCATACAAAATAGAATTCTTACACTGCAGGGTAAATCCATGACTTTCTTCAATATGATGAGAAATTTCTTCCATAAAATGACATTCCAGATGAATGATCTTTCCACATTTTACACACTTCAGGTGCAGATGCTGTTCACATCCCCGTCCCGGTTCTACATACTGATAAGCAGCCTGGCAACCTTTCTCTGCAACATATTTGATCACAGTTCCATCCTTTGCAAGCTTGTCCAGATAGCGGTAAATGGTTGTGATATTTACCTCACTGTCATGTTTCTTCAGATACTCATCCACATCAGCAGCTGTAACCGTATGGTCATTACTGTTTTTCAAATATTCAAGTATTTTTCTGCGGCTTGCTGTCGCATAACTGCTTCCTGCCATAATTTTATCATTCCTCCTAAAATCAGCGTTACTGTTCACTCCGTTCACAGTAACTTAGCCAAAATTCATTCCAGATTGCCTGCGGCAATGGAATTTTGGCTTGTATGTCTCGGGATTTTGGCATATTCATGCCAAAACACCTCGCGGGATAGTGATGTGTGAACAGTAACAAATCAGCTTCTTCTGACAGAGCAGACTCGGTTAATCAGAAAACAATTCCTGCAAATTCAATAATAATTCCCCAGAATACACCAAGTCCATAAAGTACTCCCACAATTTTCAGATTCTGAACCCTGTCTCTGTTCAAACGAAACAGAATCAGAAGCCCAACTCCTGCATTTACAAGAAGTCCCGCCATCATCGCCCCGGCTCCGATAATATGATCCAGATATAACTGGGTAATCACTACAGAAGAAGCGCAGTTGGGAATCAGTCCCACTAAAGCTGCGATCAGTTCACCTGCAATCGGTGTTCCTGTAAAAAGTCCTGCCAGTGTCTCTTCTCCGACTAATCCAATGATAATATTTAAAACAAGAGAAATCAAGAAAATGTACACAAAAACTTTTAATGTATGAAATGCTGCTGAAGAAATAACTCCATGTTCACAATGGCAGCGTTCTTCTTCACAGATTTCATGAATATCCACATCAGGTTCCTGTTTCTTCAGAATATGTGTGTAAACATACTCCAGCACCAGGCCGGAAAGTATTCCGATCACCGCTTTGCAGGTCAGGATTTTCACAATTGTAACTACAGGAACTGCATTGGAGATCATGATCGGAAACATTTCATCTGAAGTAGACAGATACACCGCGATCAAAGTTCCCACTGTGATCACACGTCCGGCAAAAAGGCTGGATGCCGCTGCCGAAAATCCACACTGTGGGATCACTCCCAGAAGTCCACCCCATACCGGTCCGAATTTTCCGGCTGTACGGATTCTCTTTCGTGCTGCCGCACCTGTCTTATGCTCCAGCCATTCCATAAACAGATAAGTAAGAAAAAGAAAGGGTAGCAGCTTGATGCTGTCTATTACTGAATCTAATATAATCTCTGACATATAGTTCTCCTTATATTTGCACTTTATTTGTATTTGCAACTCATTTACATTTGCAACTTATTTGCATTTCTGTATTATATAGTATTTTTATAATTTGTCAAGTCTGTAAACCATACAATTGAAACATTCCAAAAAAAGACGTTACTGTTCACTCCGTTCACAGTAACGTAGCCAAAATTCATTCCAGATTGCCTGCGGCAATGGAATTTTGGCTTGTATGTCTCGGGATTTTGGCATATTCATGCCAAAACACCTCGCGGGATAGCGGTGTGTAAACAATAACAAAAAGACCATCTTGCAGATATGGGGGAAAATCCGGAAGATGGTCTTTTTATTCATGTTTTATTTATACAATATATAAGGATGTTATATCTGTATTATTCAGCAACTGCCTTAAATGCTTCATCAAGATCCTGAATGATATCGTCAATATTCTCTGTACCAATGGAAAGACGAATTGTATTTGGTTTGATACCCTGATCGAGAAGTTCTTCTTCTGTGCACTGGCTGTGTGTTGTTGTAGCCGGATGGATAACAAGAGATTTAACATCAGCTACATTGGCAAGCAATGAGAACAGTTCCAGATTATCAATGAAGTCCTTTGCCTTCTGCGCATCACCTTTAATCTCAAATGTAAAGATGGAACCGCCGCCATTCGGGAAGTATTTCTTATAAAGCTCCTGCTGAACCGGATCTGTGGATACAGACGGATGATGAACTTTCTCTACCTGCGGATGGTTATTTAAGTACTGAACAACTTTCAGTGCATTCTCTACATGGCGTTCAACACGAAGTGACAGTGTTTCAAGTCCCTGAAGGAAAATGAATGAGCTTACCGGAGAGATGGTTGCACCTGTATCACGAAGAAGAATTGCACGAATCTTTGTAACAAATGCTGCCGGTCCGCATGCCTTTGTAAAGCTTACGCCATGATAGCTTGGGTTCGGCTCTGTCAGAGATGCGAATTTACCTGATGCTTCCCAGTCAAATTTACCACTCTCAACGATCACACCTCCGATTGTTGTACCATGTCCACCGATGAATTTAGTTGCAGAATGAACAACGATATCTGCACCATATTCGATTGGTCTTACAAGGTAAGGTGTTGCAAATGTGTTATCCACTACAAGCGGAATCTTATGTGCATGAGCAATCTTTGCGATAGCTTCAATATCAACTACATCAGAGTTCGGGTTTCCAAGAGTCTCGATGTAAACAGCTTTTGTGTTATCCTGAATTGCGTTCTCTACTTCTTCAAGATCAAATACATCAACGAATGTTGTTGTGATTCCATAAGCCGGAAGTGTATGCTCCAGAAGGTTTGTTGTTCCACCGTAAATATTCTTAGCTGCTACAATGTGGTCACCCTGCTGTGCAAGATTCTCAATTGTATATGTGATTGCTGCTGCACCGGATGCTACTGCAAGTGCCGCAGAACCGCCTTCAAGCGCTGCGATTCTTTTCTCGAATACATCTTCAGTCGGGTTTGTAAGACGTCCGTAAATATTACCTGCATCTGCAAGTCCGAAACGTGCAGCTGCATGATCGCAGTTTCTGAATACATAAGAAGATGTCTGATAGATTGGTACTGCTCTTGCATCTGTAACCGGATCCGGACTCTCCTGTCCTACGTGAAGCTGTAATGTTTCAAATTTGAAATGTCTGTCTTTTCTTTCGATTTTTTTGCTCATGTGTATATCCTCATCTTTCTCTGATTTATAATAATCTTTTTCTCTGCAAAACTGATTCCGGCTCTTAAGCCCCTTATCTGCAAGTCATTTTTGTTTCTACGCTTTTCATATCTGTTTGATATGATTTAGCATGGTTGTATATTACCATTTAATTCCTAGTACGTCAATAGGAAATTTTCTATAGCGTTTAATAGCTAATAACTATAACGTTTCCAAAAAACAGTGCAGATAAGACAGTCCGACAAAATGCGAAAGACAAGGAAAATCTGTCATTTAATACAATTTTCAATCACGCCGCCGCCTACAACGATATCTCCATCATATAACACAACTGCCTGCCCTCTGGTGATAGCTCTCTGTGGTTTATCAAAACGCACGTGCAGCACTCCATCTTCCGTCTGCCATGCTACGGCCTCCTGCTCCGGATGACGGTAACGGATCTTTGCTTTCAGTCTCATTGGCTCCTTCAGAGATTCACAGGAAATCAGATTGACCTTTGTTGCAGTCAGTTCCGAATGGAAAAGATCCTCATTATTTCCCAGAACCACCTGATTGGTCTTTGGAGAAATATCACACACATACAGTCTGGTTGCTGCCGGAATACCAAGTCCTCTTCTCTGGCCAAGTGTATAGTGGATGATTCCTTTATGTTTACCAAGAATGTTTCCTTCTGTATCTACAAAATCGCCCGGGATTGATTTACGTCCTGTGTACTGTTCAATAAACTTTGCATAATCACCGTCCGGTACGAAACAGATATCCTGGCTATCATGCTTTCTGGCATTAACAAAGCCATGTTTCTCTGCGATCTCACGCACTTCCGTTTTGCGAAGCCCGCCAAGAGGCAGGGAAATATGCGCAAGCTGCTCCTGTGTCAGCATATAAAGCACATAACTCTGATCCTTCGTATCATCCACAGCTTTCTTTAATAAGTAACGGTTCTTCTCCTCATCATATTCCACACGTGCATAATGTCCGGTTACAATATAATCATACTCCAGTTCACGCATTCTCTGAAACATCTTGTCAAATTTCAGATAACGATTGCAGTCAATGCAGGGATTTGGCGTGGCTCCATGCTCATAGGCATCCACAAAGCGGTCCATAACATCCTCTTTAAACCTCTCGGAAAAGTTAAAAACATAGTACCTGATCCCCATTCTGTAGCAGACATTTCTGGCATCCTCCACATCATCCAGAGAACAGCAGGTTTTCTCTCTCTTTACTCCTATGTCCTCATTGTGAAATAATTTCATGGTAGCACCGATACATTCATCACCGGTTTCCTTTGTAAGCAGAGCTGCCACAGAGCTGTCCACTCCGCCGCTCATTGCGATAATTGCTTTTCTCATTTTTATTCCATCCTGTTCTGTGATCCGATTACACGGAATATTATTGTTTATGATAATTTTATTTATGTTATGATAGCTGTTCTGCAAAATACTGAACAGTTACATAAAAATCATTTGTACAGTATATCTATTCTAACACATTTATGTAAAATAAAAAAAGCCCTAAAAAGGGCTTTTTTCATTTTACACAAATAATGGAGTAGAATAGTAACGGTCACCGGAATCCGGAAGAAGAGCTACGATTGTTTTTCCTTTATTCTCCGGTCTCTTAGCCAGCTGGATTGCCGCATAGAGAGCCGCACCGGAAGAAATACCAACAAGAATTCCCTCATGTTTGGCGATCAGCTTGCCAACTGTAAAAGCATCCTCATTCTCAACCGGAAAAACCTCATCATAAACCTCTGTATTTAATGCCTTCGGAACAAATCCCGCACCGATTCCCTGAATCTTATGCGGACCGCTCTTTCCCTGAGAAAGTACAGGGGAAGTTGCAGGCTCTACTGCCACTACTTTCACGTCAGGATTCTGGGATTTCAGATATTCACCAACACCGGTGATCGTTCCGCCTGTACCAACACCTGCCACAAAAACATCTACCTGTCCGTCTGTGTCTCTCCAGATTTCCGGACCTGTGGTCCTTTTGTGGATCGCAGGATTTGCAGGATTATCAAACTGTCCCGGAATAAAACTGTTCTCATATTCCTTCGCAAGTTCGTTTGCTTTGGCGATTGCGCCATTCATACCTTTTGTTCCATCTGTCAATACGATTTCTGCACCGTATGCTTTCAGAATATTCCTTCTCTCAACACTCATTGTCTCAGGCATCGTAAGTATCACTCTGTATCCTTTGATTGCAGCAAGAGAAGCAAGACCGATTCCGGTGTTACCTGATGTAGGCTCGATGATCACTGCGCCAGGCTTCAGAACGCCTCTCTCTTCAGCGTCTTCGATCATACTCAGGGCGATACGGTCTTTGGCACTTCCTGCCGGGTTAAAATACTCAAGCTTCACAAGTATTCTCGCTTCCAGCCCAAGCTCTTTTTCAAGATTTCCAACCTCAAGGAGAGGAGTATTTCCAACCAGTTCCGCTGCATTTTTATAGATTTTTGCCATGAGTTCGTCCTCCTTATTTCATACTAAGTATATATGAATTATATGTTATATACATAATATTCTATAAATCCACTGTTGTCAAGAGGGAAAATCAAATTACATAATCATTTCCCATCTCTTCATACCAGTCTTTAAGATCCTGCAATGTAACCTTATCCAGTACTCCCTCAATAGCTTCATCAAGCATCTTCCAGAGACGGAGTGTGACGCATTCCCCGGCTCTGCTGCACTGATTCGGTTCGTCCTCCAGGCAGGCTACCGGCTTCATGCTGCCTTCTGTCAGTCTCAGAATAGTTCCCACCGTATATGTTTCCGGCTCTCTGGCAAGCATATAACCGCCCTGTGCCCCTCTCAGGCTCTTTACATATCCCGCCTTCTTTAATGATGAAATAATCTGTTCCAGATATTTTTCTGAAATATTTTCCCTTGCAGAAATATCTTTGATCTTGACCAGTTCTCCTGTATTATGAACTGCAAGATCAAGCATAAGTCTCAGAGCATATCTTCCTTTTGTAGAAATCTGCATTTTTCAAAACCTCCTGATTAACTTTCGTCGGATTATCATTGTTTTCTTTTATTATATAGTATTCCTATTCATATAGTCAAGATATATTCAACTTTCCTATATGAATATACAAAAAATCACAGAACCATCCCCAGTCCTGTGATTCTCTCACTGTCTTATACAGTATTATTTCTCCAGTTCTTCTACTGAAGTAAATACATTAAATCCATTATTCTTAAGAATGCATTCTGTCACTGCGCCATCCTCCGTCTGAAGAATTACTACAGGTCTGAGATCTTTTCTGTGGAAAGAAGTATAAATATAGTCAAGACTTACATTACTGTCTGATGCTACTTTCAGGAGTTCATCCAGACCGCCTACCTGATCTTTCATATCAACTACGATCGCCTGTGTAATACGATTCATATATCCACTCCTGTTTAAAACAATTTCCGCTTTATCCGGATCGTTGCAGATCATACGGAAGATTGCAAACTCCGGTGCATCGAAGCATGCAAATCCATAAATATTAATCCCGTTATCTGCAAGTATCCCTGTCACTCTTTTCAGACTTCCTGCTTTATTTTCCACAAATACAACATTCTGTTTGATCATCTCTTTTATCCTCCGGTCAACTCTCTCAGTATCTTTATAATCCCTCATCCACATATTTCTTAATATTGGATGTATTTACATATTTCGTCATATGCTCACCGTCTGTGATCACCAGAGTCGGAGCCTGCATAATTCCAAACTCCTTCACCATCTCCGGATTCTTCTCCGCATCAATAATCTCGAACTCCCTGCCTTCCAGTATCTTCTTCGCCACTCTGCAGTTCGGACAGGTACTGGTTGTAAACAGGTATTTATGTGATGCCACAGGTTCTATCTTCACATCATCCTTAGTCACAGTAACTACACTGGCATGAACCGGCTGTATTTTTCTGATATCTGAATGCATCACATCATAAAGCGTACGGTTCTTATACTCCTGTGCTTTACCGTCATTCCAGTTCTGTACAGGTCTGTAATATCCTGTGATACGACTGTAAACCTCCGCCTTCTTACCACATTTCGGACAAGTGAAATGCTCTCCGCTGATGTAGCCATGTTCCTTACATACAGAATAGGTCGGCGAAATCGTATAATACGGCAGTTTATAATTCTCTGCGATCTTACGTACCAGTGCTGCTGCTGCTTTCCAGTCAGGAAGCTTCTCACCGATAAATGCATGGAATACAGTACCTGATGTATAAAGCGTCTGCAGATCATCCTGAATATCCAGTGCATCAAAAATATCTGTGGTATATTCAACCGGAAGATGAGAACTGTTTGTATAATAAGGAGTATCCCCTTCCTTGCCTGCAGTCTTAATATCCGGCCAGCGTTTTCTGTCGTGTTTGGCCAGACGATAGGCAGTAGATTCAGCAGGAGTTGCCTCAAGATTAAACAGTTCTCCTTCGTACTTCTCCTGATAATCGGACAGACGTTCCCGCATATGAAGAAGAACTTCTTTTGTAAACCTCTGCGTACGCTCATCAGACATATCTTTTCCCAGCCAGCGGGCATTCAGACCAACCTCGTTCATTCCCACCAGTCCAATGGTAGAGAAATGATTGGAAAAGCTTCCAAGATATCTCTTTGTATAAGGATATAATCCCTCATCCAGCAGCTTACCAATTACTTCACGTTTAATATGCAGAGAACGTGCGGAAATATCCATTAAGCGATCCAGACGATTGTAAAACTCTTCCGGTGTCTTGGAAAGATATGCGATACGCGGCATATTTATAGTTACTACCCCCACAGAACCGGTACTCTCTCCTGATCCGAAGAAACCACCGCTCTTCTTGCGGAGTTCTCTCAGATCCAGACGCAGACGGCAGCACATACTGCGGATATCACTTGGTTTCATATCACTGTTAATATAGTTTGAGAAATACGGTGTTCCATATTTGGATGTCATCTCAAAAAGAAGGCGGTTATTCTCTGTATCAGACCAGTCAAACTCATTTGTTATGGAATAGGTCGGAATAGGATACTGGAACCCGCGTCCGTTGGCATCCCCCTCGATCATGGTCTCAATAAATGCCTTATTGATCATATCCATCTCTTTTTTGCAGTCTTTGTACTTGAAATCCATATTCTTTCCGCCTACGATAGCCGGAAGCTCTGCAAGATCATCCGGTACTGTCCAGTCCAGCGTAATGTTGGAGAAAGGTGCCTGTGTTCCCCATCTGCTTGGAGTATTGACTCCATAAATAAAAGACTCAATACATTTCTTCACTTCCGGATAGCTTAAATTATCTGCCTTGACAAAAGGTGCCAGATAAGTATCAAAGGATGAGAAAGCCTGCGCTCCGGCCCATTCATTCTGCATAATCCCAAGAAAGTTTACCATCTGATTGCAGAGAACACTCAGATGCTTTGCAGGTGAAGATGTGATCTTGCCTTCAATACCGCCAAGTCCCTCCTGGATCAGCTGTTTCAGTGACCATCCTGCACAATATCCGGTCAGCATGGACAAGTCATGAATATGAATATCTGCATTTCTGTGTGCATCTGCGATTTCATTGTCATAAATCTCAGACAGCCAGTAATTTGCAGTAACTGCACCGGAGTTGCTTAAGATCAGACCTCCAACTGAATAAGTAACTGTGGAGTTCTCCTTTACACGCCAGTCCTCAACCTTCACATAACTGTTTACGATTTCTTTGTAATCCAGGATCGTTGACTTCATGTTGCGAACCTTTTCCCTCTGCTTGCGGTAAAGAATGTAGGCTTTTGCCACATCTGCATATCCGGCCTGGATCAGCACATTCTCCACACTGTCCTGAATTTCTTCTACTGTAATCTTATTATCTGTAATCTTTTTCTGAAAATCAGAAGTAACACGCAGCCCTAAGAGATCAATCATCTCTTCGCTATAATTTTTCTCTTTTGCATCAAAGGCTTTATGGATAGCCGCTGTGATCTTGCCTATTTTAAACTCATCCACTTCGCCATCACGTTTTACTACCTGAAACATATCTAATGCCCCCATTTTCTCTTGTTAATCTTTTTCTCCTGCATATTCTTACCGGAGATATTTCTGTCGTTACTGTCCACTTTGCTCTGAGTAACACTGTAGGTTCATTGTATCAGAGTATCACCGGTTCGTCAACACGCAAAAATACCACATAATGTTCCTCGTTTTCGTAAAAGGCACAATATATGGTATTTTCTTATTTTTCAAAATATTTTTTTATACAACTCTGGCGTAGATTTCTTTCGGCACCCTTGCCTTCACAGCAATCCCTTCCTCTGTGTATTCCTCTGAGATAAGCTGCCCATATTCGCGGATCAGCTGGATTTTTCCTGCTTCCTGATAAGGGAAAAGGCGCTCCACATAAATCTGTTCTTCAGCAAGAAGCTTCTCCAGAAGATCATTCAGATCTGCAAGACCCTCGCCTGTCTTTGCAGAGACCTTCAGCGTATAGTCCGATTTAAAATCTCGCAGTACGCATGCCCCCGGTGCATCCTGCTTATTAAAGAGTGTAATGATCTTCTTTCCCATCACTCCCAGTTCTTTTAATGTCTCATATACCACATGCATCTGCATCTCTGCCTGCGGATTGGAAGAATCTACCACATGGATAATATAATCTGCATATTTGGCCTCTTCCAATGTGCTCTTGAATGCTTCGACCAGATGATGCGGAAGCTTATGGATAAATCCAACCGTATCTGTGAGAAGAATCTGCTGTCCGTCCTTCAAATTTAAAAGTCTGGTAGTTGGATCCAGTGTAGCAAACAGTTTATCCTCTGATAAAACCTCTGAGCCTGTCAGTGTGTTCAGCAGCGTAGATTTTCCCGCATTTGTATATCCTACGATCGCAGCAGTCTTCATATTGCCTCTGGCCCGGCTGGAACGGATCAGTTCCCTGTGTTTCTCCACCTGAGATAATTCTTGCTTCAAAGCAGAGATCCTTGTACGGATAAGACGACGGTCTGTCTCCAGCTTTTTCTCTCCCGGACCTCTGGTTCCGATTCCACCTCCCAGACGGGAAAGAGATTCCCTGAGACCGACCAGACGGGCAGATCTGTAGCGAAGCTGTGCAAGCTCTACCTGTATTTTACCCTCACTGGTTATAGCTCTCGCTGCAAAAATGTCCAGAATCAATAATGTCCTGTCCATCACCTTACAGTCCAGTTCCCGCTCCAGATTATTCAGCTGTGCAGGAGAAAGTTCGTCATCACAGATAATTCCGGTTGCATCCATAGCATATACCAGTGCACGTACTTCCTCTATCTTTCCTTTTCCAATATAAGTTCCGGGATGCACAGACTCACGATTCTGAATGATTCTTCCCACTGTAACAGCTCCCGCAGTTGATGCAAGCTCCTTCAGTTCATCCAGGGATTCTTCCACATTATCATGATCATCCGTCTGCACTCCCACAAGAACCACCCGTTCTTCAAGCTTTCCAAATTCTTCCATAAATTCTCCTCAGTCAGATGGATATTACACACGCGTTTTAAGAAATGCAAGTTCCTTCTTAACAGTTTTATCTTCCGGGTATAATTCCAGATATTCCTGTGCTTTCTGTAAAGCAGTCTGAAAATCCAGTTTCTTCTCATAGACTACGATCTCATTAAACAGCAGACTCTGCATATCCTCCGCTCCTGCCTCATGGATTCCGCTTTCTATATCAGAAAGGGCACTGTCATAATCCCCATCCTCTATATCACACAGTGCAAGTCCGTTAAATCCTTTGGCTCCGTTTTCTGCCTGTGATACATACTGCTGAAACATTGCTTTTGCATTTGCGCTGTCTCCTTTATCCATATATACCATACCAAGCAGAACCAGTGCCTCCGTATTATCGCCGTCTATGGCCTGTTTCAGTTCACTTTCAGCATTTTCATAATCATCCATATAATAATAAACTCTGCCGCGGTCACAATGATCCTCTGCATTTTTTGCAGTTCCTGACAAAGCAGCTTCCAGATAACGGGTTCCGTCTGCTTCCATATCCCTGTTCAGATATGCCCCGTAGATCTGGATAGCTCTGTCATAAGTTGCATCTTCGCCGTAGGCCTGTTCAAAATTAGCAGAAGCTTCCTCATAGGAATCCATGGCCAATGCTGTTTCTCCCGTAAGGAAGTACAGATCCGCATCCATTTTATAGTTTTCTGCCAGAGTCTGGCAGTCTTCCAGCGCTGCCTCATAATCCTTTACTTTGAGATAAGCCACAGCTCTATACGACAGAATATCTTTTTTTAATGCTTTACCAACTTTGTCACATTTAAGCGCATCATTGAAATATGTTATGGCTTCTTCATAGTTTCCAAGCTTGAGTTTCGCTACACCTGCACCTCTGTACGACTGTGCAGGCTTCACTCCTTCAGAAATTGCTGTCTCGTATTCTTCAAGTGCTGCCTCATAATTTCCCTGTTCCAGATCCTGTGCAGCCTGTTTATAATTCTTCGTATCTCCCACATTGCAGCCTGTCAGAAATCCAAGGCTTAAGCAGACAGCAGTCAGAAATAATCTTTTTTTTCTATTATACATGTAATTCCTTTGCCAGTAAATCAGTCAATGAGCAATCCTTCGGATTCCATTACCTTTACTACATGATCAACATTCTCAAGGCAGAGTTCATCTGTTCCGGCTTCTACCATAACACGAATCAATGGCTCTGTGCCACTCTCGCGTACCAGAATACGCCCATCACTTCCCAGTTTCTTTGCAACTTCCTCTACAGCAGCAACTACCTTCGGATTCTCTCTCGCAGTCTTCTTGTCTGCCACCCGGACATTTCTGAGAAGCTGTGGATAAACCTTCATTTCCTTTGCCAGATCACACAGAGTTGCTTTCTTCTCTACACACGCTTCCATTACCATGAGAGAAGTAAGGATTCCATCACCTGTTGCAGCGTAACGGCTGAAAATAATATGTCCGGACTGCTCACCGCCAAGACTGTATCCATTCTCCATCATATTCTCTGCCACATATTTATCTCCTACTGCTGTCTGCTCATATTTCATATCCTCTCTCTCCAGAGATTTATACAGACCGAGATTTGACATAACGGTGGTTACTACTGTATCATCTTTTAATCTGCCCTGCTCCTTGAGATATTTTCCACATACATACATAATCTTATCACCGTCGACCACATTTCCCTTATGGTCAACAGCAATACAGCGATCTGCATCACCATCATAAGCAAAACCGATATCCAACCCATTGTCCACAACATATTTCTGCAGGACTTCAATATGGGTAGAGCCACAGTTTGTATTGATATTTGTACCATCCGGCTGGTTATTGATCACATAAGTCTTTGCCTGAAGTGCCTCAAATACACTCTTTGCAATAGCTGAAGAACTTCCGTTTGCACAGTCAAGCCCTACTTTAATGCCTTTGAAATCCCTGCTTGGAATAGAGATCAGATGTCCGATATAACGATTCCTTCCTGAAGCAAAATCCACAGTGCGTCCAATATCTTCTTTAGTTGCCAGAGGAAGATCCTCGATCAGGCCATCCAGATATGCTTCAATCCTTGCTTCTACTTCCGCTTCAATCTTCTGTCCGTTTCCATTGAGAAGTTTGATACCATTATCATAGAATGGATTATGGCTTGCGGAGATCATAATACCACAGTCAAAATCCTCTGTACGTACTGCATAGGAAACACTTGGAGTCGTCGTTACATGAAGAAGATATGCATCTGCACCGGACGCTGTCAGACCTGCAACAAGTGCATATTCAAACATATAACTACTTCTTCTTGTATCTTTTCCAATAACAATCTTAGCTTTATGGTTTCTTCCGTAATACCATCCTACATAACGACCCACCTTAAATGCATGATCTACTGTCAGTTTAACATTTGCTTCTCCACGAAATCCATCTGTTCCAAAATATTTTCCCATAATTGCTCTCCTTTACTTTTTACAATATCCTCTGTTTCTGCACTGCATACTGTATTTCCCGGATCACACCCAAAACTGCTTTTAATCAGATCAGGCGTGTTTCCTGCGAAAGCTGCGGATATCTGCTTAACTTATTGATAAAGTCCCTGAGGATATATACCCGCTTCTGTAAGATTTTTAAATGCGCTCATTACTGTTTCTTTATCTTCCTGATAAGTTACACCAAACCATGTATCCTTTGTCTCCAGGACATCAACTTCAGCACTTTCATTTTTGATCAGATGGTCAACTAACTCCGGAAGCAGATATTCCTTTTTTGTATCTTCCGGTGCGAGTCCACTGAGAAATTCTGCAAATCCTTTCTCAAGGATCTCCATAAAGTCCGGTGTCAGTCCCCACATATTCATGGACACCAGATCCTTTACATCCAGTTCCTGCACACTTCCGTCTGCATTTCTTGACTCAGCACCTGTGGCAGTCTTAAATATATCATGCGTCTCTGTCACACCTGTAAGCTGTCCATTCTCAATATTGCAGATTCCTCTGGTAACACTTCCATTATCGCTTAATGTATTTCCAAGTCTGAAGCCTGCCATACAGATATGGAGTTTTCCGTCCTTTGGCTGTTCCTGCACAAGATAATCATGCACCTTCACATAAGCTTCTTTTCCATAATAATCATCTGCATTGATAACAATAAACGGCTCATCCAGAACCTTCTTTGCAGCAAGTACAGCCTGTCCGGTTCCCCATGGTTTCGTGCGGTCAGCCGGTTTCGTAAATCCTTCCGGCAGATCATCAAGCTCCTGGAATACATATTCTACTTCCGTAATTTTCTCAATACGCTCGCCGATCACTCTGCGAAACTCTTCTTCCAGATCTTTACGGATAATAAACACTACTTTGTTAAATCCGGCTTCCAGCGCATCGTGGATGGAATAATCCATAATAATCTCTCCACATGGTCCCACCGGTGCAAGCTGCTTGATTCCTTCTCCAAAACGACTTCCGATTCCTGCCGCCATAATTACAAGTGCTGTTTTCTGCATAAATATTTTCCTCCTGACATTCTTCTCTCATATCAATACTTTTTCAGTCATATTCTGTCACATACCCTCTCCGCAATATTCTATTCCGCATCCTGAAGATTACTTAATTTTGCTGCCTGATCTGCTGCGATCAGACTGTCAATGATCTCATCCAGATCCCCGTTCAGAACATTCTCCAGTCTGTGCAGTGTCAGCTTGATTCTGTGGTCTGTCACACGGCCCTGTGGAAAATTATAAGTTCTGATCTTCTCTGAACGGTCACCCGTTCCAATCTGGCTTCTTCTTGCCTCAGCCTCAGCATCATGCTGTTTGGCAAGCTCCATCTCATACAGACGGGAGCGAAGAACTTTCAGTGCTTTATCTTTATTCTTAAGCTGTGACTTCTCATCCTGGCAGGAAATTACGATTCCGGTAGGAATATGTGTCAGTCGCACAGCAGAGTCTGTTGTATTGACACACTGTCCGCCGTTTCCGGATGCACGGAACACATCGAATTTACAGTCATTCATATCCAGATGGAAATCGATTTCCTCTGCTTCCGGCATAATAGCAACTGTACAGGTAGAGGTATGGATACGTCCGCCGGATTCTGTTTCCGGAACTCGCTGTACACGATGTACACCACTTTCATATTTCAGTCTGGAATAAGCACCTGCACCTGTGATCATAAATGTTACTTCCTTAAATCCGCCGATTCCGTTCTCATTGAGACTCATCATTTCTGTTTTCCAGCGGCGGGATTCTGCATATTTCACATACATACGGTAAATCTCTGCTGCAAAAAGGGCAGCTTCATCCCCACCTGCACCTGCACGGATCTCCACAATAACGTTCTTGTTATCATTAGGATCTTTCGGAAGAAGAAGGATCTTAAGTTCATGCTCCAGTTCCTCTACATTCTTCTTTGCCTCAGACAGTTCTTCCTTCAGCATTTCCCGCATATCTTCATCTTTCTCTTCCTCAAGCATGGAAAGACTGTCCTGTATCGTTTCTTTGTTTTTCTTATACTCCCGGTAAGCATCTACTATCGGCTGCAGATCGCTCTGCTCTTTCATCAGCTTCTGAAAATGTTCCTGATTATCGGTAACTCCCGGCTCTCCAAGCTCATTAAGCACCTCTTCAAAACGAATGAGCAGATCGTCTAATTTATCAAACATATTTATCCTCCTGTAATTTCTTTCGCCCCAGAACCACCCGGTCCAACCCGGCCAGATCCTGCCTTATCTCAATATCTTCAAATTTATATTTCCGCAAAAGAGCTGCCACATCTTCTCCCTGGCTGCATCCGATTTCATATAAAAGCCAGCCACCCGGAACAAGATGATCCTGTGCCTGTTTCGTGATAGCCCTGTAAAAATAAAGTCCATCTTCCATACCATCCAGCGCCATACGCGGATCATGCAATTTTACTTCATCCATAAGATCTTCAATTTCCGCCGTAGGAATATATGGCGGATTTGATATAATCATATCATAAGCTCTGCTATAATTTCTATTACTATTTTCGCATTCTGTCATTTTTACAGTATCTTTTACAGCAGTCCTTTTCATATACTCTGTTCCGTACACAATGTTCTGCATTTCAGAAAACAGATTACTCTGTACGAATTCCGCATGCTCTGCCACTTCCAGTGTCCGTGCATTCCGCACAGCCACTTTCAGTGCCTCATCTGACAGATCCACGCCTGTTCCGTGTGCATCAGCTCTCTCCTTCAGAATACTGATAAGAATACAGCCGGATCCTGTACACATATCAAGAATATATGGATTTTTCACAGCTTTCATGCATTCAAGAGCGGACTCCACAAGTGTTTCCGTATCCTGTCTGGGTATCAGTACATTCTTATCCACATAAAATTCATGCCCCATAAAAAAAGCCTGATGCGTCAGATGCTGCAGCGGTATGTGTCCCGCACGTCTGCTGATCAGTTCCAGATATCTTTCAGCAGCACTTTCTGTGACACTTTCTTCTCCGTATGCAAAATAATACGCCCGGCTTTTTCCTGTGACATATTCCAGGAGAAGCCAGGCATCCAGCCCGGCTTCCTTAATCCCCGCCTGTGCAAGGATCATCTGTCCTTTTTTTAATAATCCTGTCAGAGTTTCTCCGTTCATTGTTCTGCTTCAACTCCAAATTCTTCCTTCAGATATGCTTTCCAGTCAAAAACCGCCTCTACAGCCCTGATCGCAACCTCTGCCATATCTGCTGTCGGTTCCTTAGTTGTAAGTTTCTGCATTGCCAGACCCGGTTTACTGAAAAAGTCAGCAAGTTTGCTGTCTGATCTTCCAGCCCACTGAATAATCTCAAAAGATATTCCTGCTACAACCGGCACCATAAGAAGTCTTCCAAACAGTCTCACCCAGTAAAATGGAACCAATACAAAAATAAAATGCAGAAAAATGCTGACCAGCATAACCAAAAACAGAAAACTGGTTCCACATCTCTTATGCAGTCTGGAGCTTGCAAGAACATTATCCACCGTAAGCGGCAGTCCATGTTCCACACAGTTAATGCACTTATGCTCTGCTCCATGATACATAAATGTTCTCTGAATATCCTTCATTCTGGAAATCAGAAGCATATATCCCATAAACAATGCAAGCTTTACAAATGCCTCAACTATTGTAACTGCAAATTCCGAAGCGCCAACCCTTCTGCAAAGACTTGCAAGGGCGTATGGCAGCAACATAAAGGCGGCAACTGATACCACGATCGAGACAGCAACTGTCACATATAACAGCCATTTGAACTGCTTATCTTCTTTTGCCTTTTTTGCAGCAAGCTCCTCTTCTGAAAGAGCAGCATTCTTCTGCTTATCCTCTTCGTCCTCCTCGTCCCCTGCGATCTCCGCTGAATACATCAGACATTTTGTGCCGACCACCAGAGAATCCACGAAGCTTACCACACCTCGGATCAGTGGATATTTGAGAAATTTTGCATTTCCGAATACACATTTGTAATCTTCTACTTTTAATTCAATCTCATTGTCCGGTCTGCGGACAGCAATGGAATATTTATCCTTATGGCGCATCATAATGCCTTCCATTACAGCCTGACCGCCGATGTTCGATGATTTCATTATTTTCTCCCAAAGAAACAAGAAAGGCTGAGATTTCCCAACCTCAACCTTCTCAATTCTTACTATATTCTGATTATTTGTTCAGGCCGTATTTCTTATTAAACTTATCGATACGTCCACGAGCCTGAGCTGCTTTCTGCTGACCTGTATAGAATGGATGACATTTAGAGCAGATTTCTACGTGGATGTCCTGTTTTGTAGATCCTGTTACGAATGTGTTACCACAGTTGCAGGTTACAGTTGCCTGATAATAATTAGGATGGATTCCTTCTCTCATGATTTTCACCTCTCTGTAAAGATTCTATTTTCTATTCGTATTCATTTGACGAATTTACTATTAAACAGCTTTATGAGTATAACATATCGTCCCATGGAATGCAAGTTATTTTAAAATTTATTTTAAAATTTATTTAATATTTTTGTTACTGAGAACGGAGCGAACAGTAACTGTTTTTTTACAACGTTTCAGATAAACTTCTGTTTTTTTACAGTCTGCACAAATTCAGCATTATTTTTCGTACGGGTAAACATATTCAGGATCTGTTCTACCGCATCTTCTGACTTCATTCCATTGAGGGCTTTTCGCATAATGTAAACCGCTTCCTGTTCTTCTTTACTCAGCAGCAGATCCTCTCTTCTTGTACCGGATTTCTGGATATCAATTGCAGGGAATACCCGCTTTTCCTGCAGTTTTCGGTCAAGCACCAGTTCCATATTACCGGTTCCCTTAAATTCTTCATAAATTACATCATCCATTTTACTTCCCGTATCCACAAGCGCTGTAGCAAGAATAGTAAGGCTTCCGCCCTCTCTCATATTTCTGGCCGCACCAAAGAAACGTTTCGGCATATGAAGAGCCGCCGGATCCAGACCACCGGAAAGAGTTCGTCCGCTGGGCGGTATAATCAGGTTGTATGCCCTTGCCAGTCTTGTAATAGAATCAAGAAGAATTGTAACGTCTTTTTTATGTTCCACCAGACGACGTGCACGTTCTATTACCATTTCAGACACACGTTTATGATGTTCCGGAAGCTCATCAAATGTAGAATAAATGACTTCCACATTATCGCCACAGATGGCCTCCCTGATATCTGTAACCTCCTCAGGACGCTCATCGATCAGAAGAATGATCAGATGCATGTCCGGATTGTTTCTCAGAATAGACTTTGCCACATCTTTCAGCAAAGTTGTCTTACCAGCTTTCGGAGGAGATACGATCATTCCTCTCTGTCCTTTACCGATAGGGCTGATCAGATCTACGATCCTCATGGCAACTGTGCCGCCCGGTCTTTCCATTATCAGTCTCTCATTTGGAAAAATCGGTGTCATATCTTCAAAATTATGTCGTCTCTGCCCTTCACTGGGATGGAATCCGTTGATAGAGGTCACATATAGCAGGGCACTGAATTTCTCTCCCTGTGTTTTGATACGGATATTCCCCTTAATAATATCACCTGTTTTCAGGTTAAATCTGCGTATCTGAGAAGGTGATACATAAATATCATTTTCCCCCGGAAGATAATTTTCACATCGGATAAACCCATATCCATCGGGAAGTACCTCAAGGATTCCGTCTGCTCTCTCTCCACTGTCAAGCTGTACTGCCTCTGCCGGGGCATGATACTGTGTACGTTCCGGTGTTTTGTTATACTGGGGGATTCTCTCTCCGTTACCTTCCACTTCACTCTGCTGCGGTTTCTCCCGGACTGTTTCCTGTTTTTTTGTCTCACCTTCCAGTTCATCTTCGTGAAGCATTCTCTCGATCAATTCCGGTTTTCTCAATGCTGAAACCCCTTTTAATCCTCTGGCTTTTGCCAAATCCTTTAAAGTTGCCAGTGATAATGATTCATACTTTTCTCTCATAAAATAATCCTCTGCTTTTTGTTTTGATTGTTAATATTGATAATTATTTTTATTTTTGTTTTTCTGATTTCCTATGTATCTGAGCAATTTATTCTTTATTAACTTTTCCTGTAACAGTTAGTGGGATAATCTGTCTGAAGTGACACGAATATCAGATCTGCAGCAATGCATATCGCAGGAAAATTATACTCCTGCTCCTGTGTCGACAAGTTAATTCCTGTAGTAATCCTGTCTGCACACCGGTATCTTTATATTTATCTTAGCACATCTTCTTCATAATTGACAATACCATATTATTCCAAATCTTTATTATTGGCAAGCTGTTTTATACGTCATAAAACTGATATTATCGACATAAAAGCAGAAATCCGGAGACATAAAATATGTCCCCGGATTTCCGGTAAATCAGATATTAATAACACTTATTTAAGAAGACAATTAATGTACCAGATTTCCCACTAATCCATAAGAAACAATATACATAATGACAGTTGCCATAATAATGCCACAAAAAATTGCCAGAGAGGACTTCTTAATATCAATTTCCAGAAGAGATGCAATCAGAGATCCTGTCCATGCCCCTGTTCCCGGAAGTGGAATTCCCACAAACAGCATCAGTCCCCAAAACTCATATTTCTTTACCTGATCACTTTTTCTCATTGCCCTGTCTTCCAATTTCATAACAAGTCCCCGAAAGAGTTTCGTCTTTTTTAAAACCTTGAAAATCTGTCTGATAAACAACAGAATAAACGGAATAGGAATAATATTTCCAACAATACACAGTGGAATTGCCTTTGCAGCCGATATCTTAAGTAAGGATGCTGCAAGCAATCCTCCCCTGAGTTCCAAAAGCGGAATCATTGAAATAATAAAAACTGCCCCTTCCGGTGAAATATATTGTGACAGATTCTGCGAGAACCAATGTACCAGTGCTTCCATAAAACCTCCTAACTTTTACTTCAGATAATCCTTCAAAAAATCAATAAATTTCTGCATTTCTTCCTTTGTTCCAACAGTGATACGAAGAAAATTGTCAATTCGGTCCTTCTGGAAGTAACGAACATAAATATGCTGCCCTCTCAATGCCTCAAAAAGTTCTTTCGCATGGCAGGTTTTATGCGTAGCAAAAATAAAGTTAGACATAGAATCCTGAAAAGAGAATCCCAGTGCCTTCAATTCTTTCTTTGTCCATTCTCTTGTCTCTATGATTTTATTACATGTCTCATCAAAATATGCTTTATCTTCAACTGCCGCCACACCTGCAGCAATCGCTGTACGGTCCATAGTATAAGAATTAAAAGAATACTTCACATCATTCAGGAATCTGATCAGTTTCTCATTTCCACACGCAAAACCAATTCTCATCCCAGCCATAGAACGCGACTTGGAAAATGTCTGTACGACCAGAAGGTTGTCATATTTTTCAATCAATGGAAGCGCCGACTGACCACCAAAATCCACATAAGCCTCGTCCACGATCACAATCACATCAGGATTATGGCGGATAATATCCTCCACTTCCTCCAGCGGCATCTCCACACCTGTCGGCGCATTCGGATTCGGGAATACAATTCCTCCGTTTTCTCTGAAATAATCTTCCTTCCTTATATGAAAGTTCTCATCCAGTGCCGGTCTCTCATATGGAATGCGAAACAGGTCTGCCCATACATCATAAAAAGAATATGTGATATCCGGAAAAAGAACCGGCTTCTGTGAATTAAAGAATGTAAGGAAACTCATGGCAAGCACATCATCGGAACCTACTCCCACAAAAACCTGTTCATCCTTCAGCCCGTAATTCTTTGCAATGGCATGTACCAGTTCTCCTGCTGTAGGATCCGGATAAAGTCTCATAGTATCTGTATCCATCTCCCTCAACGCCTTCTCCACTCCAGGTGCCGGCGGATACGGATTCTCGTTGGTATTCAGCTTGATCATATCCGGCTGATTGGGCTGCTCGCCTGGTGTATATGGTATTACTTTACGTATATTTTCTTCCCATCTGCTCATTTATCTGATCCCTTTCATGTTTTTTATTGTTTTTCACTTTCGTCAGTATAACATTAATCTCTATTTTCGTAAATCAACTTTTTGCATTTTACTGATTGACAAACCCACTTTGCAAGTCTATAATAGGCGGCAGAAAAGATAAGAAGAATCAAAACGTTGAAGAGAAGAGTACGCTGAGGAACGTTACAGAGAGAAATGTATACCGGTGCAAGCATTTCATCGCGAACCAGCCGAAGACCACCTCTGAGTGACTTTAATACAGTCCGGTGATTCCGTTACCATCGAATGAAGCGGTTCTGATCAGATGATTTATCCATCAGTAATGTATCAGAACAACCGGGGTGGAACCGCGAGTAATGTTATCTCGTCCCCTACAGTATTTAACCGTACTGTAGGGGATTTTTTTATTCTTTCTTTTACCCCTTCGCAGTACAAAAACCTGTTACTGTTCACTCCGTTCTCAGCAGCACGCTCCGCGGGATATCAACAGTGAACAGCAACTATAGCAAATCCATACTAACGTAAAGGAGATAATCATCATGATCGTAACATTAAAAGACGGCTCAAAAAAAGAATACGCTGAAGCAAAATCCGTAATCGACATTGCTTACGACATCAGCGAGGGACTTGCACGTGCTGCCTGTGCAGGAGAAGTAAACGGAGAAGTTGTAGACCTGAGAACAGTTATTGACAGTGACTGCGAATTAAACATCCTGACAGCAAAAGATGAAAAAGGACTTGCAGTTCTCCGCCATACAGCATCCCACGTACTTGCCCAGGCAGTACAGACCTTATTCCCGGATGCAAAGGTTGCTATCGGACCTTCTATTGATACAGGATTCTACTATGATTTCGACTGCCCTCCATTCTCCCGTGATGACCTGGATGCAATCGAAAAAGAAATGAAAAAGATCATCAAAAAAGGCGCTAAGATTGAACGCTTCACAAAATCAAGAGAAGATGCCATCGCATACTTCCAGGAGAAAAATGAACCATACAAGGTAGAACTTATCGAAGATCTTCCGGAAGGCTCCGAAATCTCTTTCTATTCTCAGGGAGACTGGACAGACCTCTGCGCAGGTCCTCACCTTATGAGTGTAAAGGGTGTAAAAGCATTCAAGCTTCTCTCCTCTTCCAGCGCTTACTGGAGAGGCAGCGAAAAGAACGCAATGCTCACACGTATCTACGGAACAGCTTATGCTTCCAAGGATGAGTTAAAAGAACATCTGGAACAGATGGAAGAAGCAAAAAGACGTGACCACAACAAACTTGGCCGTGAGATGAAGATCTTCACAACTGTAGACGTGATCGGTCAGGGACTTCCACTTATCATGCCAAACGGTGTGATCATGATGCAGGAGCTTCAGCGCTGGATTGAAGACGAAGAAGCAAAACGCGGATATATCAGAACAAAAACTCCGTTAATGGCAAAGAGCGACCTCTACAAGATTTCCGGACACTGGGATCATTACAAAGAGGGCATGTTCGTTCTCGGCGACGAAGAAACAGACAAAGAAGTATTTGCGCTTCGTCCTATGACATGCCCATTCCAGTACTATGTATACAAAGCAGAACAGCACAGCTATCGTGATCTGCCTCTTCGTTACGGTGAAACATCCACTCTGTTCCGTAATGAGGATTCCGGGGAAATGCATGGTCTGACACGTGTACGTCAGTTCACGATCTCCGAAGGTCATCTGATCGTAAGACCTGACCAGATGGTAAAAGAATTTAAAGACTGTATCGCACTTGCACAGTACTGCCTGCAGGTTCTTGGTGTAGAAGAGGACGTAACCTATCACCTTTCTAAATGGGATCCGAACAACAGAGAGAAATACATCGGTGATGCAGAAGTGTGGAATCAGACAGAAGCTCATATCCGCCAGATGCTTGAAGAACTGAACATTCCATTTACAGAGGATGTTGGAGAAGCTGCATTCTACGGACCTAAGGTTGATATCAATGCCAAAAATGTATACGGAAAAGAAGATACAATGATCACGATCCAGTGGGATGCTCTTCTTGCTGAACAGTTTGATATGTACTACATCGATGAAAATGGTGAGAAACAGCGTCCATACATCATCCACCGTACATCCATGGGATGCTATGAGAGAACACTGGCATGGCTGATTGAGAAATATGCAGGTATGTTCCCGACCTGGCTCTGCCCGGAACAGGTTCGTGTAATTCCGATCTCTGAGAAATTCCACGACTATGCCGCCAAAGTGGAAGCACAGTTAAAAGAAAGCGGAATCCGCTGCTCCGTTGACCAGCGTTCCGAGAAAATGGGCTACAAGATTCGTGAAGCACGTCTTGCAAGAGTTCCATATATGCTCATCGTCGGTGCCAAAGAGGAAGAAGAAGGCAAGGTTTCCGTAAGAAGCCGTTACCTTGGTGATGAAGGAATGAAAGACCTTGGTGATTTCCTTGCAGCGATCAAAGAAGAAATCAAGAATAAAACAATCCGCAAAATCGAAGTACAGGAAGAGAATAAATAATCTTCCCTTTCAGATAAGTACAGAAACTGTTATTTCTGTTAAAAACGGGGCTGTCGTCAATGAACTTTTGGTTCATACGACAGCCCTGTTTTATTATTCTTTCACTTTTTCCTCAAAATATCAGCATTTTAACCGAATCAAGTAAGTCCTCTGGGAGGTTGCAAAAAGCAATAATCAGTGAGGGATTTGCTTGTATCAGTAGGAATACCAGCTCCTTCTGATATCCAAAAGACAGAAAATAGTTTTACGAAAACGAATAAGTTTAGTTTTTTTACTTTTCACAATTAAATCAGGTAACTTACTTGCTTCGTTCAAATCAGACTATCTCCCGTATCATTCAGTTTTTTACAAAAATTGTCGTATTTTTGCCTGTCAGGAATCTCACAATCATTATCTCCATTTATGCGAAAATATTATGAAAATTTTCGCATAAATAAAACTTTCTTTTTGTGAAATTAATAAATTATTATAAATTCTTTTTTGTGCAACAGGGATAAATTATGCAAATATAACTAAAACTACTTGATTTTTTCTGAAAACGTGCTACGATAAACTTACAAAAACGATTTAGGAACGAAAAACAAAAAACACAAGTCAGGAGTCTGACCAGACTGAAAACTCAATATGGGGAAATATCAGGCAAAAACTGAAAATCAATCATTACAGGGAGGTAATAACATGATGAAGAGAAAAGCTATGGCAATCACATTAACAGCAGCTATGCTTGCAGGCCTTACAGCAGTTCCTGCATGGGCTGAAGATGCAGCAGCAGACGAAGGTAAAGTTTTAAACATTTATTGCTGGAATGAAGAATTCAAATCCCGTCTGACTGACCACTATCCCGGATATGAAGAAGTTGACGGAACTCATGGCAAGATTGGAGATGTGGATGTTGTATGGAACATCACTCCTTCTGATGACAATGCGTATCAGAATAATCTGGATGAGACTCTTCTGAAACAGGCCGATGCAGCAGCAGATGACAAAATCGACCTCTTCCTTGTAGAAGCAGACTATGCTTTGAAATATGTAAATACTGATTATACAATGTCTGTGGCAGATCTGGGAATCACAGATGAGGAAGTTGCAGACCAATATCAGTACACCAAAGATGTTATGACAGATTCTGATGGTAACTTAAAGGGTCTTTCCTGGCAAGGCTGCCCGGGTGCTATGATCTACAGAAGAGATATTGCAAAGGAAGTATTCGGAAGTGATGATCCGGCAGAGGTTCAGAAGAAAGTTGCAGACTGGGATACATTTAAGGCAACAGCTGAAGAGCTGAAGGAAAAAGGCTATCAGATGACTTCCACTGTAAATGATGCCTACCGTGTATTCTCTAATAATGTAACTTCCCCATGGGTTGTTGACGGAAAGATCACTGTTGATGACAATATCAAAAACTGGGTAGATATGTCCAAGGAAATGGTTGATGCCGGAGAAACAGCTACCTATGAATTGTGGAGCGATGACTGGAGCAAGGGCTTCTTCAAAGACAGCAATGTATTCTCATATTTCGGACCTGCATGGTTCATCGACTTCTCCATGAGTGCTGACCAGGATGGTTCAGTTGGTAAAGATGGCGGCTGGGCTGCAACAGAAGGACCACAGGGCTTCTACTGGGGCGGAACATGGATCACAGCAGCTACAGGCACAGACAATCCTACACTGGTTGCTGATATCATGAGAACGATGACAACTAACGTTGACGTTATGAAAGAAATCGTTACTGCTGATAATGACTTCGTAAACAATAAACCTGCCATGGAAGAAATGGCTAAAGATGAGAACTACGGCGATGCAGTTCTTGGTGGACAGAATCCTCTGGCTATGTTCTGTGCAGGCGCTGATAAGATCGATCTGAGTAACATGAGCATCTATGATCAGGGTTGCAACGAAGAATTCCAGAATGCCATGAAGAACTACTTCGAAGGCAACGCATCTTATGATGAAGCTCTCGACCTGTTCTATAAGGCAGTTGTAGAAAAATATCCGGAACTTTCCTATTAATTAAACAGCAATTAAACAGTAAAACCTGTGTGCCTGCCTGACCATCAGGCAGGCACACTTTGAATTACAGCAGACTATGGAGGAAGATAATGGCAAAGAATAATAACCATAAAGCGGTCAGCTATAACAAATGGGGATATATCTTCCTGATACCATTTGTAGTAGTATATCTCATATTCCAGCTCGTTCCGCTTATCAGTACAATTTATAACAGTTTCTTTGAAAATTACAGATCTGGATTAACGCAGATAGGACCGAATTTTGTGGGACTTGCCAATTATGCAAAACTCTTTCAGGGTGGTGATATCTGGATCTATTTTAAAAACACAATGATCATGTGGGTAATGGGATTTATCCCGCAGATCCTGGTTTCCCTGCTCCTGGCTGCCTGGTTCTCCAATCCAAGCCTCCGGCTTAAGGGACAGCGCTTCTTCAAAACAGTTATTTATCTGCCAAACCTGATCATGGCATCCGCCTTTGCAATGTTATTCTTTACCTTATTTGCAGACGGCGGTCCCATCAATGCAATGCTGATGCAGTCAGGAATACTGAAACAGGCATATTCCTTTTTCAGCCATGCCTGGAGTGCCAGAACCCTTGTTGCAGTCCTAAACTTTCTGATGTGGTTCGGAAATACAACTATTCTTCTTATGGCAGGTATGATGGGAATTGACTCCTCGCTTTACGAGGCAGCTGAAGTAGACGGCGCAACTTCCTCACAGATTTTCAGAAAGATCACTCTTCCACTCCTTCGTCCAATCCTGATCTATGTTATGATTACATCCCTGATCGGCGGCATGCAGATGTTCGATGTACCTCAGATCCTGACAAACGGAACCGGCGACCCCATGCGTTCCACTATGACACTGATCATGTTCCTGAACAAGCATCTGTTCAGCAAGAACTACGGAATGGGTGGTGCATTATCCGTATTCCTGTTTATTATCACAGGAGTACTCAGCCTGATCGTATTCCGTTTTAATAAGATAAAAGACTGATGGAGGTGAGAAGAATGAATGAAAAAAACTCCAAAAATAAAAAAGGAATGAGCATGAAAGGTCAGCGTACCCTTGCCTATATCGTACTAATCATCATTTCCTTCTTCTGCCTGTTCTGGTTTTATGTACTGTTTATCAATGCCACCAGATCTAATGGCGCACTAAAAAAGGGATTCACAGCCATTCCCGGAGGACATCTCATTGAGAACTGGAAAAATCTTCTCGCAGGAACACTCCCTGTATGGAATGGTATGTTCAACAGTATTTTCATTGCTACCTGCTCAGCTGTTTTATGCACCTATTTTTCAACAATGACAGCTTACGCTATCCATGCATACAATTTTAAAGCAAAAAAATTTATGTTTACTTTTATCCTTGCAGTCATGATGATCCCAACTCAGGTAACTGCTCTTGGATTCCTTCAGCTGTTGGGAAAAATAGGTCTGGACGACTCCTTTGTCCCACTGATCGTTCCAAGTATTGCTGCTCCTGTTACTTTCTTCTATATGAAACAGTACATGGAAAGCAACCTTCCTCTGGAACTTGTGGAAGCAGCACGTATTGACGGTTCCGGTGAATTTAATACCTTTAACAAAATCGTATTCCCGCTTATGAAACCGGCTATCGCTGTGCAGGCAATTTTTACCTTTGTACAGAGCTGGAATAATTACTTCATTCCGGCGCTGGTCCTTCACTCAGATAAAAAGAAAACACTTCCCGTACTGATCGCACAGCTTCGAAGTGCAGACTTCCTGAAGTTTGACATGGGACAGGTGTATGTAATGATCGCCTTTTCCATCTTCCCGGTCATCATTGTTTACATTCTTCTTTCCAGATTCATTGTAGAAGGTGTTTCCGCAGGTGCGGTTAAGGGTTAGATGCTGATACAACAAAAGCTGTCTGTTCCGGATGCAGATACATCCGGAATCCAGACAGCTTTTTTAATTATTTGCAGTACTGTTCTGTAATGATGTTACTATTTACAGCTCAGAGTTTTATTTTCTTAGATCTCAGCCAGTTTCAGCAGATCCGGGATCTTGGATTCCCAGCCAAGTGCCATGATATGTACACCCTGACAGTATGGCTTGCACTCTTTGATAATACGTGCAGCGATCTCAACACCTGTGATACCTGCTTTTGTCTTTTCTTTGTCTGCTTTCAGTTCCTCGAGCATTTCGTCCGGAACATGAATGCCGGCAACGTTGTTGTTCATGAATTTAGCCATTCCAGCGGACTTCGGAATGATGATACCAACCTGTACAGGTTTTCCGAACTGTTTTGCTTTTTCCATGAATTTGATGAATTTCTCCGGTTCAAATACTGCCTGTGTCTGGAAGTATTCTGCACCTGCTGCTACTTTTCTTTCCATTTTTGCAAGCTGTGCGTCAACGGAATCGCTGCATGGAGATACAACAGCACCCTTGGAGAATTTCGGAGGCTCACCAACCAGTTCATTTCCGCCAAGATCCACACCTGATTCCAGAAGCTTCACTGTGTGAAGAAGGGATACGGAGTCAAGATCGAATACAGGTTTTGCCTGTGGGTGGTCACCCATCTTTGTATGGTCACCTGTAAGGCAGAGGATGTTGTCAATGCCCAGCATTGCAGCGCTGAGAAGATCAGACTCCAGAGCGATACGGTTTCTGTCACGGCATGCAAGCTGGAAAATAGGATTCATGCCTGCATCCTTGAGAACCTTACACATTGCAAGAGATCCAAGACGCATAACAGAAGACTGGTTATCAGTTACGTTAACTGCATGAACATCCTTAAGGTATGTTTTTGCTTCTTCTACCAGCTCATCTACATGGATTCCTTTTGGCGGTCCTACTTCTGCAGAAACTACAAATTCACCACGGTCGAATAATTCTTTCATTTTCATTGTACATTGCTCCAATCATTATAATCTATTTTAATTCATCGTCTGTTGCAAAGTTATGAATCTGTGTCGGACATTTCAGCGCGTCAAGGCGTCCGATTTCTTTCAGACGTCTGTAGATGCGTTCCCATCCACATTCCATCTCGCTGTCCACTTCACATTTACCGTTCTTGGAACCACCGCACTGGCCGTTCACAAGGCTCTTTGAACATGCTGTGATCGGGCAGATCCCGCCTGTCAGGTTCAGATAGCATTCACCGCACTGGTCACATTTGTACTCTAACGGTGTCACGCCCTGGAAACCAGGTACCGGGTATGTATCGCAGGCTGCACAGACCATCTTGTCTTCCAGATATTCTGAAACGGTCTGTACACCAACACCGCAGGAGAATACCAGAACCAGATCTGCTTCCTGGATCTTGCTCATATATTTCTTAAGACGTAATTCCATATTTTCCGGATTACAGATGTAATCAGTTGTCATGATCCCTGTCACATTTCCTTCAGCTGCAAGTTCCTTCTGAAGTCGGGCAGCTTCTTTTTCCGGAAAACGAACTTCTTTACATCCATGACAGTTGATAATGAAAACTTTCTTTCCGGCTGTCAGTGATGTAATCGCTTCTTTTGCTTTTAACTGGGTAATCAACATATTATTTCATCCCCCTTACTGCATTTTTTCCGGCTTTGATACTGTTAATGATCGGAATCTTGGAAGAACAGATATACTGACAGCATCTGCACTCAACACAATCCATAACGTTCATGTCTTTCATGCCCTGCCAGTTCTCATCTTTCGCATATTTCACGAAATACAGAGGTGAAAGCTCCATCGGACATACATCTACACAACGTCCGCACTTGATACACGGCTGTTCTTTTGTCTCATCCGGTTCAACGGCAATGATACCATTGGAGCCTTTCATCATCGGTACATCCAGTGTGTTCAGAGGGAATCCCATCATTGGTCCGCCCATCTTAACCAGAACATCGTCATCTGTAAATCCGCCGCAGTAATCGATCAGCTCTCTTACGCTTGTACCGATCTTGATAACGAAGTTTCCAGGATTCTTGATCTTCTCGCCTGTTACTGTAGCAACACGCTCAACCAGAGGCATTCCTGTCTGGATCGCATCGGAGATTGCTTTTACTGTACTGATATTATCTACTACAACGCCGACATCTGCCGGAAGACCGCCGCTTGGAACAATTCTTCCCATAACGCGCTTAATGAGAGTTTTCTCAGCTCCCTGCGGGTATTTTGTTCTTGCAACAAATACTTCCATGTTTCCGATATCAGCAACTTTTTTCTGCATTAATTCAATGGCATCCGGCTTATTATCCTCGATAACGATGATACCCTTCTCGGCACCTGTTGTCTTAAGGACTGCTTTCAGACCAAAAATAATGTCATCTGCATACTCAAGAAGTACTCTGTGGTCTGCTGTTAACAGAGGCTCACATTCACATCCGTTGAGAAGGATGGTATCTACCGGTTTGGCAGGTTTAAGTTTGACACAGGTCGGGAAACCTGCACCGCCCATACCAACGATTCCGGCTTCACGGATGATATCAATGATTTCATCCGGAGTAAGATTGTCAAGATCACCATGTGGCTGTACGGATTCGTGCAGAGTATTTTTTCCATCCGATTCAATGACAACAGCCATCACTTCGCTTCCACGTGTGCCATGCATACGCGGTTCAACAGCAACTACGGTTCCGCTTACGCTGGAATGTACCGGAGCACTGATAAATCCGGCAGCTTCACCGATCTTCTGACCAACTTTTACAGTGTCACCAACCTGAACGATCGGATTAGCCGGTGCGCCCAGATGCTGTGACATGGAGATCACAACTGTCTTCGGATCCGGGAATTTCTTCAGAGCGATGTGCTCACTGAATTCCTTACGTTCTGACGGATGAACACCGCCGTAATATCCGTCCAGTCTGTCTTCTCTGATGGACTTCACATAGTCGTTGATCACTTTGAAATTAACTTTGGAGAAATCACGAACCTGTACAGGCTGGTTTAAGAATTCTTCCAGGCGTCCCTGTTTTGCAAGTCTCTGGTAAATCTTCTCCCATGCACAGTCTTTATTCGGATTTACTTCGCATTTTCCATTCTTTGCTCCACCGCACTGTCCATTGACAAGACTCTTTGAACAGTCAACGATCGGACAGACACCTCCGGTAATGTTCAGATAACACTGCGCACATGCGTCACAGCTCTTCTTGGTAAGTGCCATGCCATGATGACCTCTGTAGTTAAGGGTGTTGCTTGCAGCAACTACCGGCTTACCTGCCAGATCCGCAACGGTCTGAATACCAAGGCCACAGGAAATTACTACTACATTCTCTGTACCTTCCGGAATCAGATCCTGTAATTTTCTTTCTGTGTGCATCTTATTGCATAAGAAATCAAATTTTGCACTGCCTGTAACCTTCTTTCCCTGATCTGCAGCGAATTTCAGAAATTCGTCACAATCCGGTTCGTCAACAGTTTCAAATTCTTTGAAACATTTGTTGCAGGCAATCACAAACAGGTTGTCCTTACCGTCAAGCACTGATGCAAGTTCATCACTGCTTTTCAGTTTGTACTTAGTATAGTTTTCCAATTGCTCACCTTCCTCACGATAAAATTTTATCCTTATGATATCTGTTCTTATCCGTTCCCTCCATCTCTGCACTCAAAAAAGGGCCAATAAAACCAGATAAATAAGTTCAATACATATACCTTATTAAATGTAACATAAAATGCACATTTTATCCAGTTTTATTAGCAAATTTTATAAATTTCTTCTATGATTTCATCCTAAAATTCTATGAAGTGCAGATATTTGTACTGTAAAGGATGTGGAATCAGTAAATTGTATACAATATACCACATTCTATAGCAACTATGACGATTCAGCACCTTCACACAGTTACGCTCTCAAACTCAAATCTTTAGAAATCGCCTTCGGCGATGGAATAGTGTTACTGTTCACTCCATTCACAGTAACTTAGCCAAAATTCATTCTCGTTTTTATGAACACTCCTGATAATCCTCTCTCACAGTACTTGTATCATGAGTTAAGACGCTGTCCGCAATATTCACAATTGCTCAGACGTCCTTTTATTACCTGATTCTTTGCACCGCAGCTGGTACAGGTAACTGTAATATAAATCTTTTCATTTACACGTCTGTTTGGTGCAGTAATCATAATATAATTTCCTTCTCTGTCTATCTGGATATTCCGGATATATCCCCTGGCAATAAATTTTTCCAGTTTTTTTACTGCGCCTTTTCCCAGTTCCTGCTCAAGTTTCTCAAATGAGACCGTATTCTGGGCATAAGATTCAAACCAGCAGGCAATTTCCCTGGCTTTTTTCTTCCGTAATGCTTTCTGAACTTCCCTGAAAGTCGGATATAAAAATAACAGACAGAGCAGGATCTCTGTTGCTGCCATTCCCCAGCGTCCTTCACCAATATACTTCTCCGATGCACCAATAGCTCCCAGGGATAAAAGTATGCAGAAGCCACAAAGAACCCACTTCAGTTTTCCCAACACCCCTGCTTTTTTATTTTTTTCTGTCAAAAAATCATTCATGTCTGTTTCCTCTTTCTCTGATTAATCAAAATTCTATAATATATTGGTGAAGCTTCTGTCAGCCTGCCCCCAGCAGAAGCCATGCATCACCTGACGGATCATAATAATAAACCACATTGTCTCCTACTGCATAATAATGTTCTTTTGTAAAATGATCCTCATGATCCGTTCCCAGAACAAATACCGGACAATTTCTTCCTTCAATGTACTCCTCAGTGCCTGTATACCACAGAGACATCCCAAGACCAAGGTAATAGCTGACTTCATCTGTTTCTGAGAGCTGTTCTCTGGCAATCTTTATATTCAATGCTGAATCATGCTCCGGATTACACTCTGAATCGTACTCTGATTCATGCACCGGATTATATTCCGGATCATACTCATCCCAATTATAATATATGGAGAAATCATAGCAGTGGGTTTCTGCTGCAAGATGTCCATCCTTTAACGACACCATAGGATGGTATTGTATACTCATATTCTGCTTCTGTACAGAAACCATCACATTGGAATGAATCTCACTCACATTGCAGCGCAGAATAATGATTTCATTCTCCTGCCCCCTATAGTATGGAGAGTTCAGATCATCCAGATATTCCCCTTCTTCCGTAGGCTGAGCCGGATAAACGCTGACCCTGCAATCATCCCCCGGGACAATGGCATAAATTTCATATCCCCCTGCATCAACCACTGTTCCATCCTGTAAAAAAGGATACGCAGCTGCCACCTCTCCCTGTCTGGTATATTCAAGTATCTCTGCTACATCTGCACCTTCATAGGTATATCCCAGAAATGCCATTCCGGCCTGACATTCATTTTCCCTGATAATATCCTGCAGAATTGCCAGATTCTCATCTGCCCCAGGTGCTCTGGCAAATACTTCTCTCATACCTCCATGGATACCAACAAAAAACAGTACCGCACAAACACATACTGCAACCGAATATTTTTTCATACTCTCATCTCCCTTCTTATCAAACGGATATTTGCACTCCGCTTCGCTTTCTGCTCATAACAGAATAACTTCGCAGTTTATCAGCTTGCTATTTTAACGTAGTTACGATCAGTTTACTTTCCAGTGCAGCCGCTATCAAATCTTCTTTACAACTGTATCCTGCCCTGGCTATCATTTCCTGAAAATTCCATCTCACCCCGGAAGTAGAACATTTCATTTCTCTTGCAATCTCTGAATATGACATTCCACGGATATACAGGCGGAGCATCTCCAGCTGCCTGGGACTGATATCGCCGCTTGTGATCCAGTTAAGCTCCACCTTCGGTGTCACATCCGGAAATACATGCTCACCATTTAAGGTTCTGTGGATCACACTTCGTATTTCCTCTTCCCCGTGATCCTTATACCAGAGACTGTCTGCACATCCACACTTTGCCCTCTCCAGTACCTTGGGATCGATCAGGGAAGTAACGATCAATACCTTTGTATAGGGATACTTCTCCCTGATTTCTTTTCCGGCACTGAGTCCATCATGATTATGAAACGTCTGCACATCCATGATCACAAGATCAATTGCCGAATAATCACAGATTTTTACAGCTTCACGTGCATCCGAAACCGTCTGGACATGTCGGAATTCCGGCTCCTGCATAATAATATATTCAAAATACTTCTGCATGATCTTCTGATCTTCTACTATCAGTATCCGTACCATCGAATCCCATCCTTTCTGTCAGTGGCATTTTCAATATCAGACAAAACTCAGGGGAAAAAGAAACCTGCATCCTGCATTTTCCTGATTCAGCTGCCTTTCTCAGTGCAGATAAACCACCGCCTTCTTCCGCATTTTTGTCAGGCACCTCTCCATCATTGGTAATCTGAACAGTATATTCATCTGCATTTTTGTCTATCTTCACCCAAACAGTGCTGCCATGGGCATGTCTGGCACAGTTTGTCACACATTCACGGATTGCCCTGTCTGTCAGCAGCCTGTAAGATGGATGCAAAGGAAAATTCCCACTGATCTGAACTGAAATTCCAAGCTCTTCTGCATGTCTGACCGTATCTTTATATACTTCTTCCATACTCTCAACAGCAGAACCGGTAAGAATATAAACCAGATGTTTCAATACAGACAACTGTTTATCCATTTTATCCGGATCTTCTTTCCTTTCCAATATTCTGCGTATTGACAGAAGGCTTCGTCCAAAATTGTCATGAACCTGCATTTTCATGACAAGCGTCTCCTGCTCTCTGATTTTATCTCCGATTTTTTCGTACATTTCCTCCAGCTTATGATTCAGGATTTCCAGCTTTTCATTGTTTGCCCTAATTTTTTCACCATTGTAATAAATTTCTGATACATTAACTGCCACTGTCTGCAGATAACCTGCACAATCCGGCTCCTGCAGACTATATTCCTGAAACATCCAGACGGAACCATCAGGAAAATAAAACACATTACTGTCTTTGCTCAATCTGCAAAGACCTTCCGATTCAGGTTCCCCACTCATTGCTTTCCTTAATGCGTCATAATCCTGCAGATAAGAACCTGTCATGATTCTGCTCAGCTCCTGCATCTTGGTATTACACAAAACAATCCTTCCAAAAGGATCCGAAAAACAGACTCCACAGGGAACGTCATTCACAGCCTCATTCACAGACCAGTAAGACAGAGAATGATGATATCTGCGTCTCTCGCTCCGGATTGCCCAGCAAAGATAAAGCAATACTCCTATAACCACCGTCATTAAAACACTGACCGGATAACCCTGAAGCATTGGCTGATAGGAACTTTCTCCCAGACAATATCTGTGATCATTCATCAGAACGCCCATAAGCATGAAAGAAACTACAAAGACAGCCACTGCCGTTACAATTTTCTTTTTCCCGGAAAAACAGGTGATTCTTACTAACAAAAGGATTAATTCCAGAATCATGCAGATTTCAAGAAGAATCATCAGAACATTCTGTATTGCCATACTGCATTCCACAAAACTGATCATCTTCCGCCTCTCTTTCTGAAGACGATACATCTGATAAACCATTCGTTTTCATCTTCCTGCTGCACTTTTAATTCCGGCCTTTCCGACATGAATCCACGCAGATCTGCCTCTGATACAATATGAACTGAAATCCGCAGAGCATCATCAATCTGCGACACACGGTAAAAAACAGACTGCATGATATCAACCAATCGTTCCACAAGCCATTCAAAGGTGTCATAGCATTTTAGTATATCATCTGCATTCAGCTGCACATCCACATTTTCCACGTAGTAAGCAGCCCGGATCCTGCATAATTTTAAGCTGTCACAGGATTCTGCCAGGCTTTGTCTGAGATCTTCCATTGTAAGCAGATTTCCATCTGATGTATATTGTGTCAGCACCAGATTCTTTCTCCGCTTCAAATACGTGCCAACAACTACAATTTTACCGAGAATCCGATCATATTGTTCCCTTGATTCTGTCCGTTCCAGCTCATCCATAAACTGTGACAGCAATTCCAGCTGACCGGCTGTCTGATTCTGTATCATATTTAACAGATGATTCTGTTCTTCTGTTTTTCTCCGCTCAGCCTCTTTCTGATAAGCTTTCTGTAACAGACGGTTTCTGGCAGTCAGTTCCTCCTGCTGTTCCCGAATATCCTGATACTGATCCAGCAGTACCGAAATATCCTCTGACCAAAACAAATGTCCTCCCCTTATAGGAATATGGTTGATCCGGATTCCCTGTTCCTGTACTGATGATCTGTCTATTATGATTTTACGCAGTTCAGGCGACAGCTCGGGAAAATCGCCGGAATGATAATAGCGCAGAAAAGAATAATCTGTAATCTCTGCATCCAGTCCTCCGGAAGTCTGGAATAATTCAAAATATCGATTATTGGTCTGTATCAATCCACATAATATACAACCCTGAAAAATTGCTGCCATTAAAAGGCAGCACACTGCCGTCATATCCCCTGCAATGATTTTGATGAAAGGCAGGCGGAGTATATTTCCGATATTCCACCCCAGAAGCAATATTCCCGGAATCACTGGCAGCCAGAACTGTTTCTTTCCCGGAATTCTGCTTTTTCTGATCAGAATGATTTCCATCCCTGTCAGACAGATCAAGATCCATCCCTGAATCACCATAAAAACAATACCATAGCTGTAATCTTTATCCGAAAATGGGGGCTGTTTGGAAAAACGAAATACCAGCTGATGCAAATCATTTGTAAAAACACTTACGATCAATATCGCTGCAACGGTCAGCAAAATTATAATCTTTCTGACCGTTTTCTCTTCCTCCTTTTCGCCCAAAAACATTGCTGCTGCCAAACCCAGAACCGGAATCAGAATCATGGGAATATAATATAGATACCAGCAGATATGTTCTCCAAGAGGATCATGAAAAATATGAAATTTTACTGTCCGCACAAAGAACCAGAATACCATCAGACAGCCAATTGCAGTCAGGCATCTGCGCGTTTTTTTATGTACTACATGCTTTCCCAAATAAATCACCCAGGCACAGTACATTCCCAGATAAATACAGCTACGACACTGATCTGCCAGATTTCTCATAAAAACATTTTCCGTTCTCACCTGCCTGCAGAAATAAGCCAGCAACACACTTATCAGAATCACTCCATATGACAGAGTCCTCTTTTTACTGTATGTCATGAAAGTTCCTTTCTTACCGGAGCGGGTTTGAAAAATGCTTTACGCAAGATGTGCGTCACAATTTGCAGGAATGATTTTTCAAATACGCTCTAATCCTTTTTTGTAATAATTATACTATAAAGCGCCATTTTGTCATATAGTTTTTAGAAGAATTATCTATTTTCAGAGTTTTTATCACAAACAGAGTGAACAATCCTGTCCACTCTGTTTCTCATTGCTTAAAACGGTCTTGGCTGACCACAGTATTCACAAAACTTTCCGGTATTCTCTGCACCGCACTGGCATTTCCACGAACTGTTATTCTGTTGCATTCCTCCGGTCATGTTCGTTTCTGACATTCCCGTCTGCTGCATTCCTCCGTTCATGTTCATTCCGGACATTCCGGGCTGCATTCCTCCGTTCATGTTCATTCCCGGCATCCCAGACTGCATCCCTCCGTTCATATTCATTCCCGGCATCCCGGGCTGCATTCCCACATTCATGTTCATCCCGGGCATCCCAGACTGCATCCCTCCGTTCATGTTCATCCCGGGCATTCCAGGCTGCATTCCCGCATTCATGTTCATTCCTGACATCCCGGGCTGCATTCCCGCATTCATATTCATCCCGGGCATCCCAGACTGCATCCCTCCGTTCATGTTCATTCCCGGCATCCCAGGCTGCATTCCTCCGTTCATGTTCATTCCCGACATTCCGGGCTGCATCCCTCCATTCATGTTCATTCCTGGCATTCCGGGCTGCATTCCCGCTGCATTTGGTGTCAGTGCCGCAATAATCTGATAAGCGGTCTGCTCCACTTCCATCAGTTCTCGTCTTTTGTCACTGCTTATGGAGAAAGTATTCAGGCGAAAATCCATATCATCAAACCACTGAGTTCTCACTTTAATACGCATGGTATAATCAAATTCATATTTATATACCGGTGGCTGATAACTTACATTTTCTCCATCCTTTGTATATGTTTCCTCATGCTGCTGTTGGTCTACATCAACTCTGCACTGTACAATGGCTGATAAAGGAACTATGTCCGGGTTTTCATTGACATCCAGTTTCCGCGCAACAGTAAAATTCCCCTTATTATCATCAATAAAAATATTGTAATTTCTGGTATTGATCTGACGGGTTATACAAAAGTCCATTACCGCTTTTTTGTTTTTTTCACGATATTCCAGCTGGCGTTTGATATCCTCTACCGTACTGTGCCGCCGCTCCTCAAACCATGGTGATAATTTTTTCGCACAATCCTTACACAGATTTCCGTCATCCAGTTTTCGATTTCCCAATAAACCAATTTTCTCCCCGCAGATGTCACAGATTTTCTTATCAAATAATCCCATACCCTATCCTCCTTTTTTATCTGAAATCCCATACTGCCGCCCCGGAATGGTGCGGCAGTATTTTACCTTATTCTGTAACAATTATTTTTTCAAAATATGTCTTTACGGAAAAATCAACTTCACCTGTTTCAGAATCGTCTGCTTCTTCGCCGTCATCAGATTCCTCTGCATCGTCTTCTGCTATCAAACACAGTTTTCCATCATCCAGTAAATTGAACTTCATATTATCAAGACTGAAAAACATAGTTCCTGCCTCATCCTCTGTTACAGCCTTTAATACCAGTGCGTTTCCTTCCACGTCGCCCTGAAGTTCTACTTTTGTCTCTTCTCCGCTCTCTATTAAGATAATTTCAGCCTTTCCGTCTTCCACAGACATACTCATTTCAAATCCTGTAAAGTCATCATTAACCGGCATCTGCATTCCAAATGCTTCCATCAGAGTACAGCTCCATTCTCCTTCAAAATCCTTCATGGTTGGATTTTCTACCGGTTTGCCCGGTACATAAGGCTCATACTCTTCCTTTTCCTGACTCAGGATCATTGTCGTTCCATCTGCTGTTAAGGTTATCTTACCGTCCTTGTACTCACATTCTTCTGTCTGATCATTATGAGTCATCAAAATTTTATCATTTTCTATTTTCCACTCTGATTCATCTACTTCAGGCTCTTCCCCATAAACAGAACTTGTTGTTTCCATTTTACCGTCTTCTTTAATGTCCACGGTCACTTCCATTCCCATTGCCCCCGGATGAAAGGATGCACCTTCGCCCATAGAAAGCTCATTTACATACCAGGTTCCAATAACATCCTTTTCTTCAAGGGCATAAACACTTACGCTCATAAAGCCTGCCATTAAGACTCCTACTGTTCCTGCCATCCACAACCTCATTTTTTTACTCATACAAACATCTCCTTTCTTTTTTAATGTACTCCTCGGACTCTTTTTTACTTAATTTTGTGAGAAGATTTTTTGTTTATCTACATTATACGTGAACGCTCAGATATTTACACTAGCACTTCTGACAGTATGCATGTAATTTTTTGGATAAATTAAAACCTGCTGAAAAGTTTTTAACTCTTCTCAGCAGGTTCATTAAAATACTTTCTGTTTTGGCGCATTCTCTCCAGATTTTCCAGAATTATATCTACACTGATTGGTTTGGCAATATGAGCGTTCATACCCGCCTTGATTGCCTTTTTACGGTCTTCTTCAAAAGCATTAGCAGTCATCGCAATGATTGGTATATTTGCGCATTTCGGATCATTCAATGTACGGATTTCCCGGGTTGCGGTATATCCATCCATCTTCGGCATCTGAATATCCATGAAGATCAGGTCATATTTTCCGCCTTCTGCAGATGACATGATATTCACAGCATCTGTACCATCCTCAACGCAATCCACATTCAGACCAATTTCCTCCATGATCGCTGTTGCTATCTCCCGGTTCAGCTCATTGTCCTCTACAAGAAGAACTTTCTTCCCTTCATAACGCCTCTGGATTTCTGCCCGGATCTTCTGCTTCTCATTCTTAAGGGGCTCTCTTTGCTCCGGATCAGGTTCCTCCTTCACAGTCATCTCTGATATTTCACATTCAAGCATAACCGTAAACTCCGTTCCCCTTCCAACTTCACTTTCAACATGAATCGTACCGCCCAGCATATCCACAATGTTTTTGGTGATTGCCATTCCGAGACCGGTTCCTCCGATTCCATTCTCCGTAACAGTATGTTCTCTTGTAAACGAGTCAAACACCTGCTCCCTGAACTCCGGCGACATCCCGATTCCATTATCCTTCACACTGAATACCACTGTTGTATATCCGTCTCTTCTGCATGGTTTCTCAGAAACGCAAATATTAACCGTACCCCCGACCGGTGTAAATTTCACAGCATTACTGCTGATATTCAGAAGCACCTGCGTCAGGCGCAGCTTGTCGGTAATGATATCTTCATGGAGTATATCCTGTGTATCAATATAAAACTCCTGCTGTTTAGAATGTACAGATTCCTGTATAATTGTATTTAAGTCATGCAAGATATCCGGCAGGTGTACAACTGTATATTCAATCCGTACGGAACCGTTCTCGATTCTGCTCATATCCAGCACATCATTGATCAGGCTGAGCAGATGCTGACCGGATATATGGATTTTTTTCAGATAATCCAGAACAAGCTCCTTATTGTCAATATGTGTTGTCGCAAGCGCAGTAAATCCAATGACCGCATTCATCGGCGTGCGGATATCATGAGACATATTATTCAGAAACACAGTCTTCGCCCTGTTCGCATGTTCCGCAGCCGCAAGTGCATTTCTCAGATTCCTATCCTGCGCAATCTCACGTTCTTTTTCTTCTGTCGCATCACGGATTGCAACCAGAACTGTACACAATTTCCCATCTTTATCATATCCCTGTGGCACAATGATCATTGTCATCCATCTTTCATCCACTGTCCGAGCTGTAAAACTCAGCGTTTCACGTTCTTCCAGACGTTTTGCCACTGTACTTATATCGACAAATTCCCAGTATGCCTTCTGAAATGGCTCTGCAATCACCTGCCTTATAAGTTCTTCCTGATGCGCTTTGAAAAGCATATCCCCTTTCTGATCCGGCTTCATATTTCCTGAAGATTTCAGGATTTCGATTTCCTCTGTTTTTAGATTCACAAGAGAAATAGAGGCATATGCATGCCCCAGTGCATTGATCACCCGAAGTCTTTTCTGGTCCTGAAGGATACTTCTCTTTTCTGTTCTGCTCCTGTTCACCCGATAAAGTAAGAAAAGAAGCAGTGCAAGCAGCACATAAATCACACATATAATATTTCGTGTGATGTACACCTGACTTTCCGGGAAAAAGATATATGCATCGTAGTCTTTGATCTTCTCCCAACGTCCGAACCAGTTTCCTGTCTCTGAACGAAGATGGACAATTCCATTCTCATCTGCCTCAAATTTATTTTTATACTGACTTTTTGCTTCTTCTATAGAGCGGGCAGTCAGCTCCTGTCTGTTTGTACTGACAACCTTATCATCATCACAGATCACAACACTTCCATTCATCTCAAAAGGAAAGTCAGGAAATAACGATGCCATCGTCAGATCTCCGTTAAGCTCATTTACTTCCTCCTTCTGCGCATATGTGATCAGGATACCTGCTGCATCCTGTCTTGCCACTGCCGCAAAATCATAGATCTTTCCTTTATTTCTCAGACGGGTGGTATAAGTCTTTTCCGGATGCTCTGCAATATCACGTACATAATCACTTTTGATCAGCTTCTGCCACAGTGGCATAGTATCTCCATCTTTTGCATTCTGTTCTGTCACTTCCAGATTCTGATCCAGTACAAGGATTCCTGTCAGACGCTGTTCCCTGGCATATTCGTCCAGCATTTCTGTACTGAGATTTCCTTCCTGTTCTATGACTCTGCTTAATTCTGTTGTTTTGTCCAAAAGACGTACCAGGCTTTTCACCTGATCATTGGTGTTATAAATCTCATAACTTTCAATTCGGTTTTTTACAAAATCAAAGGTCTCATCCAGAGTACTGTTCAGCCTGCTATTATCTCTCGCTGTCAGCAGAAGAAAAGTCAGTATTCCGGAAAAAATCAGAATAAACACAAGCAAACACGCATTTCTGTCGACCCTCTTTTTCTTCTGTTTCTGCGGTATCTGCCTTCTTATCTGTCTGCTCATTTACTTTCTCCTCCCGGCAGAGTTTCGTCCGCATCCAATCCGTATTTTGTAACTATTTTTTCTGTAATCCCTTCACTTTGCATCTCTGTAAGCGTTCCTGTAAGCTTTTCTGCCAATTCTTCGTGAGTTCCTTTTTTGAAAGCAATTCCAAGTTCTGATTTATAAGGACTTTCCTCCAGCATACGGTAAGCGCCCTTGCCATCCTGTATCAGACTGCCAAGCATTGCCTCATGTCCCGCAATCGCATCTGCATAATTTTTTCTAAGTGCAGCATAAAGCTCATTCGACGAAGAAAAACAGTTCACCTGTTCTGCCTGCGGAAGATCTGATTCTATATTATGAAGAAAGAGATCTTCTGCTTTTGTGGTCGCCTGAACTGCAATCCTCTTCCCTTTCAGATCCTGAAGTGTCCTGATTTCACTCTCGGCTCTTACAACCACCATCTGACGACTGTACATATACGGTCCTGCCCACTGATATTTGTTTTCTCTTTCAGTCATGGAATAGCAGCTCCACAGACAGTCTATTGTTCCATCTGACAAAAGTTTCTCTTTATCTTCCCAGACAATCTTCTCAAATTCAGGCTGATAACCCAGCCTCTGAAAGGCTTCCTCTGCAAGTTCCACATCAATACCTTTATACTCGCCATCACTCGTCTGATAGCTGTAAGGTTCAAAATAATCTATTCCGATAACAATCTCCGGCAGTTCACTGTCCGATGTTTTCTCTTTCTTTATTCCACATCCTCCCGGTATAAGGCTGCCTGCCAGAAGAAGTGCTGCAATACAAATTCTTTTTCTACGGGTATGGGAGTCATTCTTTCGATTTTTTCTCATATCCAGTTCCTTTCCATTTATTACTGTTTCATAACCTGCGTGTCAGAACCATCTTTCCTCAATTGAAACAGAGGGCTTATCCGATTCGGATAAACATCGAAACGATACAAAAAAAGTTCCACGTAAAAAACTTTTACAGGAACTTTTTTCATAGTCATCTCAGTTTTTTGACTGATCTTCCTATAAATCTGTCAACAAAATTTCTGATACATATTATACATTTCATATACTTTCATGTCTACAATTATTTACTGCTCTGAAGTATAAAACACACGTTACTGTTCACAGTAACGTAGCCAAAATTCATTCCAGATTGCCTGCGGCAATGGAATTTTGAATAGGACCTGCTGATTGCGGGAATACTTTTTTATTTCCAGTCAGAAGCAAGGCATACAGGTACCGGATCCTGAATTTCCATTCTGTCAGGTTCTACCAGGCAGTCATAAGCCAGAATATGCACTCCTACCTTTTTCGCCTCCTGCAGGGTTTCTCCAAATTCCCGATGAGTCTCCCAGTTGGGCTCAAACCTGTCAACTCCTTTCATCTGGATTACCAGAAGCAGATAGGCTTCGTATCCTTCCTGCATACAATGGATCAGCTCTTTCAGATGCTTCACACCTCTTTCTGTAGGTGCATCAGGAAATCGTGCTATATTGTCAGATTCCAGAGTGACACCTTTCACTTCTATAAAAGCCTTACGTTTCTCTGAACAGACATAAAGATCAAATCTGGAATTTCCGTAGGTTTTCTCAGGCGTTACCTGAACCTTCTCCGGAAAAAGATGTCCTGCCTTTACCCACTCCAGTGCTGCTTTATTAGGAATCTGAGAGTCCATATTTATCAGGCCCCTGCCCTCTTTATTTACACAGACCAGATCATAGGCCGTCTTTCTCGCCGGATTACTGCTCCTTTCCAGAAAAACCTGTGTACCCGGGATCAGAAGCTCCCTGCACCTGCCTGTATTCTTTACATGAACCGTTTCCACCTGCCCATTGATCTCCACATGTGCAATAAACCGATTGGGACGGTCTATGAAACGGCCCTCTGTGATATGTTCGTACCTCATTTTTTCTGCTCCTCTTTACGCATTGTATACATACCATAGCATGTTTTCCTCATATCTACAACATTTTCATTTTGGAAAACTATTCTCCAAACAAAGTGCCCCCCATCCTACCTCTTCATTGGGATACTCCTCGTACCCAGGCAATAGTCTGGCGCCTTTTCGGAGATAGGCTTTTACTTTTTCCCCATAGAGATAGGGGTCGTTTCCATTTACAATCCCCCATTGCATTAACAATGCTGCGGATCCGCTGACAAAAGGTGCTGCAAAGGAAGTCCCTGTTACTGTTCTGTAACCACCGCCGGGTACGGGAGCAACTATGTTTACTCCCGGTGCAACCAGATCCGGTTTCCGGTAAGGCAGTCTCCTGCTGCCCCTTCCGGAAAAATCCGCATAGGAGTCAACTAACGAATCATATGCCCCAACTGCAATGATCCGCCGGGCGGTAGCAGGTATGGTCAATGTCCCATATGCCCTTGGTTCATAAAACCCAGTCCCTCTGTTCAGAGTATTTCCACCCGGCAGCCACAGATAATATTCCCCTCCTCTGACCCTTTTTCCACTTAAGATGATTTTCCAGTCTCCACTGTCCACATAAGTTTCCACAGGAAGGAAATCTATGTAGATTTCCTGCGTCAGATGATAGGGTCCAGGTTTGCCATAATAGATTAAAAGCTCTGTATTTCCCAGCCTGTACCTCTGAGGACCAAGTTTTTCATCTAAGGGACCGATCCGATTTCCGGATGGATTTTCAATATAAATGCTCATCTCGTCCTCATAGGATTTCCATAACTGCACATTTAATGTTGGTTCCCTGCTGCTCACAGATAATTCTATCTGTCTGGTCTGTCCCTGTCTCAGGGTTCCTCCCTCATGCAGAGGCTGATTGCCATTGTTCCCTGTACCTGTACAGATAACCAGACGTCCTGCGGAAGAAACCATATCTATATATGTTTCAAGAAGGGAATCTCCCTTGTGCGAACCATAGTTATTTCCAAAACTGATATTGATAACCATCGGCCGCCCCAAAGACAATGACTGACGCACCAAATAATCAATTCCCTGTATCAGTTCGGTTGTTCTTGGGAAAGAATTTTCTCTGGGAATCCCCATTTTTACCACTATCAGGTCACTCTCATAAGCTACTCCCTGATTGACTCCATCGGAAGCTCTCCCGTTTCCTGCCGCGATTCCCAGCACTGAGGTTCCATGTCCACTGTAATCCACAGATGGAACAAGGCGCCTGCCCTGGTTTTCTCCAAGTGCAAGCGCCTCATCGATCTGCTCTTTCGTATATTCAGTTCCTGTCACATATCCCTGGGGTGGATTTCCCTGTATGCTCTGATCCCATAAATGTAAAATTCTGCTGCTCCCATCTGCATTTCGGAAATCAGGGTGAAAATAATCCACTCCTGAATCCACAACTCCTGTCAGGATTCCTTTTCCCGTCAGTCCATTCCTGCCGGTCTGCACTGTGCGGATGCAGCTCGCTCCCTTCGCCTGAAACAATTCAAAATACAAGCGTTTGGGTTTCTCCATAAATTCCACCTGCACTCTGTGGGAATACTTATCAATCTCACTTTCCGGCAAAGTTACCACTGCATAGCCGCCTAACAATGGCACTACCTGAATTCCATTTCCAGCCAGACCACTTTCCGGTCCGCTGTACTTTATGATCACATCCCATAGCCTGGTTGCAGGATCATATCCTACATTAAGATTTCCCGACTTTCTACGCTCCTGTGGGGTTGCATCCATTGCAAGATTTAAAAGGTTATCTATTTTCTGGTCCGGCATAAATGATTCCTTTTCATTGTACACTTACTTATATTATATGTATTCTATGAGAATTGCGGGAGCTACTTCATGGCAAAGCAACTTCTTAAAGGCGCAACTATTATTTTAGGATCTTCACTTCTATCAGCATTCCAAAATCCATAGCAATCCTCGTAAATAATGCATTTAAGACAGTTCAGCAGAGTGCGCAAGATGCGGTCATAAAAACCATTCCATCTTCTCCCTCACATCTGCATGCTTCAGATAAATAACATTAAATTCTCTGACTATAGGCTCACCCTTCAGTGTAAAGATTCCAAGCTCCGGGTCGCTTTTGGCAAGTACTTCATATACAAATGAGATTCCATACCCGGACTTGATCAGATCGATGATCATCATAAAGCTGGAAATGCATAGGTATTTCACGGTGTCTGACTCAAATATATTTGTAAATTGTGGCTCTGCGTTTTGGAAACTGGCTTCGGCTGTAGCAGCATTCTCCTGATTTCCTCCAATGCCAGTACTGCCATCAGACAGCAAATCTCTGCGATAACAAGGAAGAGTAACATCTGCTGCGTAATTGCAGTTACCTCAAAGAGTGTCGGGAAAATCATCAGCACACAAGGTGTTCCAAGCGCCATTGTAATGCAGATAAATGCTCTGAGTGCATCAAACGGAATACAGCTTTTTACAACCTATAAATAAAAATGCCATCAGTTACAAACTTTTTCCGCAACTGACAGCATTTCAGCTTACAAATATTTCTGCATATCATCCCGCAGATTCTCTTCCATTCCAATAAGCTTCTTTGCAATGGAAATACTTTCGGACGACGCATCTTTGCATTGGTGCATGGCCTCTGTAATGGACTGGGTTCCCATGTTGCAGCCATTCATGATGATCTTAACCGCCTGTTTATTCTCATCTTCTCCGGTCATCATTTTTACACCTGTCGTCATCCACGAAAATGTGGATACCATAACACCCGGTTCTTTCTCCGGCTGGCCTGCGCGAAGAAGTATTTTGGAAATTTCTTCTTCCAGTTCCTTGTGTTTTGAACAGGATTTTTCAATCGTTGCTGCGATTTTGGCATCTGTCACATGATACTGTACCTGTTCCATGCTCTCAATTCCCATCTTGCATCCGACACTGCATTCTTCTAATAGTTTCTTTGTGCTGTTGTCCATGTCTGTCCTCCTGTATAAAAATTTACTTTCTACATGGAAGATAGTATACGTACTTTTTGACTATTTATGTATCTTTCCCGTTACTGGGTACGGAGTGTATAGTGGTTCAGTTGTCAAGACAAAAATCTAAGCTTTTTTTAATGAACTGATATATGTAACTGAGTAGGGGAGAAAATCCCCCCTTAGGCCGCATGATTATCCAGTAACAGAATCGGATAATAGCAGGATGCCGATGTCTGATTATTGAGTGCAGAATGACAACGTTCAAAGTTGTAAATGTGCACATATTTACCGATTGCCTTCCGTGCTTCTCTGATATTGTTATATTGGGTCAGATACAGGAATCCACGCTTAATGGGGATGTATGTAATGTTGATTGACCATGCCTGGGACGGTCGATAACGGCGTTACGTAGCAGATACGGGCAGACTTTAGCCTGTTGCATACGTTTAGAAGGATATCTCCTTACAATACTGTTTTTTCTGCACGATTGTACAGGTATAAAAACCTTAGTTTTTTTGCCTTTCAACCAATTCAGAAAAGAAACCTCCTGCTTTACTCAAAGACTGGTAGGTACCATCTTCAATAATGTGCCCTTTATCCAAAACGATAATCCGATTACATTCTTTGATTGTGGACAATCGATGTGCAATCACAATTCTTGTACTTTTTAAGTTTTTCAAAGAATCAGAAACATGTTTCTGTGTAATGTTATCAAGTGCAGAGGTTGCCTCGTCAAACAAAAGCACTTTCGGTTTTGTAACAATTGCACGCGCAATCATCAAACGTTGTTTCTGCCCTCCCGATATTCCACTGGAACCTTCACTTAATATCGTATACAAATCCTTTTCTGTTTTCCGTTTTACATTGCCCCACCTACCGAAGCATGGTAGAATGAAGCTATTAAAAATGAAAACGGAGGTGCCCTATGGCTATCAGTTCCAATAATGTTCAGGTCTATACTACCCTGTATCAGCTCCGTCTTCACTTCTATCAGCATTCCAAAATCCATAGCAATCCTCGTAAATAATGCATTTAAGACAGTTCAGCAGAGTGCGAAAGACGCGGTCACAAAAACCATTCCATCTTCTCCCTCACATCCGCATGCTTCAGATAAATAACATTAAATTCTCTGACTATGGGCTCACCCTTCAGTGTAAAAATCCCAAGCTCCGGGTTGCTTTTGGCAAGTACTTCATATACAAATGAGATTCCATACCCGGACTTGATCAGATTGATGATCATCTTAAAGCTGGAAATACATATATGCCGGTGAAAACGCTCCAGGGATTCATTATGCTCCAGAAGCTTTTCCTCCAGGATAGCCAGAGTTCCAGAGCCGTTTTCGCGATGGATCAGAGTTTCTTTCAGAATCTCCTCTACAGATACTTCACGGCCTGCAAAGGGATGATCCTTCGGGCAAATCCCCACAAAAGGTTCCCGGCGATACAGCTGGCTTCCGAATCTGTTTTTGTCAAAAAATCCTTCTATGATAGCATAATCCAGAGTATTTTGTTCCAATAGATGCAAAAGATGCTTTGTGTTATCCACGATCAGAGTCAGTGCTGTATCCGGCTGATTTAAAAAATCGTGAATTCTGTCTGTGATTACATAGTCACCAATGGTCTTGGTTGCACCGATGCGCAGTTCGCGGAGACCATTGTTTTTTATCTTTTCCCTGAGAAAATTTTCACGCTGCTGAACGGAACGCAAGTAATCCTCCAGCATCTGTGCAGCAGGGGTCTTGATCAGTTTTCTGTTTTCATAAAGAAAAAGGCGGCAGCCGTATTCTTTCTCCAGAAACTGGATATGCTGGGTGACTGCCGGCTGGGTAATATGTAACAGCTCTGCCGCCTCCCTGTAATTCATAACACTGCATACAGCCATAAAGGTTTCTGTTCTGTGATCTAACATAATATTCTCCTTGAACTCTTCCACTCTATTGATATCAGATAGTTTTTTCTGTGCAATAAGAAAAAATTCTGCCCTGAAGGCTTTTTTATAAAGGTTTCTGTTTTTCAGTTTCACAGTTGCATTATTTCATAAATGTTACTTATCGTATAATAAAAACTCATAAATTGATTTTATCATTCATGAAGCCTATAATCAACAAAAGAAACGCCGTATATATCAAAGAAAAGCAACAGCTACATAAAGGAGATACTTAAACATGAATGAGGAAAAAATAACAACATCCGCCAGCAAAAAACTGAGTCCCGAGGAAATCAAACGGGTAAAAGGTCTTGGATGTCTTCAGGACAAACGATATGATGACATCTTTAATATTCGGGTCATCACAGGAAATGGACATATTACCACAGATGAACACCGTGCCATTGCAGATGCAGCAGACAAGTTCGGAAATGGTCAGATCACTATGACAACCCGCCTGAGTATGGAAATCCAGGGAGTTCCTTATGATAATATTGAGAAAACAATCGTCTTCCTTGGAGAACACGGCCTGATGACAGGCGGAACCGGAGCCAAAGTGCGTCCTGTTGTCTCATGCAAGGGAACAACCTGCCAGTATGGTCTGATTGATACCTTTGCACTCAGCAAGAAGATCCATGAGCGTTTTTATGTAGGCTATCACGATGTGGTACTCCCGCACAAATTCAAGATCGCAGTTGGCGGATGTCCAAATAACTGTGTAAAACCTAATCTGAATGATATGGGAATTATCGGCCAGAGAATCCCAAAACCGGATGCAGAGAAATGCCGGGGATGTAAGAAATGTCAGATTGAAAAAAGCTGTCCTGTACACGTTCCGAAATTAGTTGACGGTAAACTTTACATTGATCCTGAAGAATGTATCCATTGCGGACGATGCAAGGGAAAATGTCCTTTCGGCGCAGTACCGGAATATCAGAATGGTTATAAAATCTATATCGGAGGCCGCTGGGGTAAGCGAATCTCACACGGTCAGGCTCTTACCAGGATTTTCACAGAGGAAAAAGAAGTAATGGGCGTCATAGAGAAAGCAATCCTTCTCTTCAAAGATGAAGGCATTGCAGGAGAACGGTTTGCAGATACTGTGAAACGTCTCGGATTTGAGTATGTGAATGAGAAATTGATTGGCTGAGTATTAAAAAAGACACTTCGGAAAACTTTCCCAAAGTGTCTTTTTTCAGGTTTTTATTTTGATGTAAAAATATCAACAGTTTTATTTCATAAATTATGCAGTCTGTTTTTCATCATTTTTTTCAAAAAGCTTCTTCACTCCCTGGATTGCTACCAGCACACCAAGGATCAGCAGTAACACTGCGAAGATAAGCTGTAAGGTATTTCCAAGGTCCAGGCCTGTGGTAAATAATGCTTTTGTAAGCTTACTGATGGTCATACCCAGTGCAGTAAAGGTAACTGCCATCATAAATACCATAGGAATCCAGAGCATGCAGCCCTGGCGTTTTGTTTTCTTAAGAAATACTGCGCAGGCTACAAGGGCAAGTACAGATAACAGCTGATTGGCAGAACCAAACAGCGGCCAGATTTCTGCATATCCTACCTTTGTAAGCAGATAGGCAAGTACCAGTGTAATGATCGTCGCAAAATATTTATTGGTTACTACTTTTAAGAACGGGCTCATATTTTCCTCGTCTGTATCAGAATCAAGGAAAAATTCCTGGAATGACAGACGTCCTACTCTGGCCACTGAATCAAGAGAGGTCAGTGCAAAGGCTGATACAGCCAGATTGATCAGTGTAAATACAAGTGAATGTGGCAAACCGATTACAGAAAGGAAGTTTGCAATAGCACCTGCAAATATCTGCGGCTGAGTGGTAAGTCCCTGTGCTGCTGCCTCACCATCTGCAAAGGATGCAACAGCGATCAGTGCAATAATTGCCAGCATACTTTCCATAAGCATTGCACCAAAGGAAACCGGAAGCATGTTCTTTTCATTTTTGATCTGTTTTGACGCAGTGCCGGAGGATACCAGTGAATGGAAGCCTGAAACTGCACCGCAGGCAATTGTCACGAAAAGAATAGGGAACATATACTGTCCGTCCACATTAAAGCTTGTAAAAGCCTTAAGATTACAGGATGGATTGGCTGCAAATACACCGATAACCGCACCAACGATCATGAAAATCAGCAGATAACTGTTCAGATAATCACGGGGCTGGAGCAGCGCCCATACAGGGGCAACACTGGCTACCAGAATATATGCAAAGATAATAATATGCCAGGTTCCAAGACTTACATATACCGGGAATTTAAGTCCCAGCGCAATTGCGAGCACTAATAATAAAATAGCCACTGCAGTATTGATCCATTTATTAAACTTGGAATATTTAAGGAAAAATCCCAGTCCCACTGCCTCGATGATAAATAACATGGAAGTTGTTGCAACTGCTCCGTTTGCTGCTACCTTGGTAACGGTTCCTGCGTTATCTGTCACAAATCCGTTAAAGGTTCCTGCCACAACATCTGCAAATGCTGCAACAACCAGAATACAGAACAGCCAGCAGAATAAAAGGAATAATTTCTTTCCCAGTTTTCCGATATAAGCTTCAATGATATATCCGATTGTACGGCCTTTGTTCTTTACAGAGGCATACATAGATGCAAAATCCTGAACTGCTCCGAAAAATACACCACCGATCAGGATCCAAAGCATAACCGGAAGCCAGCCGAAAATTGCTGCCTGGATCGGTCCGTTGATAGGACCTGCACCTGCTATAGATGCAAACTGATGACCAAATACCACATTGGTATCAGCCGGTACATAATCCACTCCATCCTCCATCTCATATGCCGGTGTTTTTGCTTTTGGGTCAATGCCCCATTTGTTCTGAAGATAACGGCCATACAGAAGATATGCTCCACCAAGCACTACGATAGCTATTATCATCATTACTATTCCACTCATAATGTCTTCCCTCTTCTTTCTTTTATATTTATATATAAAAAAACGCCCCTGCTATCCAATTTCCGATTGGATAACAAAGGCGGAATATTCCGTGGTACCACTTTGTATTATTATACCTGTCACCAGATACAATCTCTTAACACTGTCTGAGCCAAACAGCTTCTTCTGTAACGTGAAGACCACGTCCCGGCTTACTATAGATTTCAGCGGGATGCTCCCGGGTGATATCACAAAACACCATCTGCCGCATCTCACCTGCCTGCGACTCTCTGTGATCCGGTTCCTTCTGTGACCTGTCCTGTTCTATGCATTTCTCTTTTTTATTTATCTAAAGTTTTACTCTTCTTTTTATAAAATATCAAGAGATAATTTATATATATTTTACAATTATAGACAGGTGTTTTTATGCAATATGTATGATTATCAAGCAGATATTCGCAATCCGCTTCGCACGCATACGGTCATTTTATATCATTATCTGTTACCTATAGCAATCCTCGTAAATAATGCATTTAAGACAGTTCAGCAGAGTGCGAAAGACAAAGAAGATATCTGCAGGCGTGCTGACGCACGGCAAAGATATCCGACGCAGGATTTCACACTCTGATGGGCTGGATTAAGATGCATTATTTTACAGGATTGCTATAAAATCATTTTCAAATGCATTCATTTATATAATATACGTAATTATTTTTCTGTCTTGTACTTTCTCCATCCTCTGCATATAACAGAGAAAGAAAATTTTACAGAAATTTTTCATTAGCGCGCATGTGTATTTTACAAACTGTTTCTATAATAGTAATCAAAGAATTGAAAGAGAAAAGAGGAATCATTATGTATCAGACATTATGGAATTCTATTAATAAACAGGTAAAAAACTCACATGCTTCTGCAGCCTTTCTGGCTATTTCACTTATAGGATGGACAACCATCGGTCTTCTGGCAGGCTTTTTGATCTGCATAATCGGTGGTATGTCCTTTGTTACAAAGGTAACTGTTGTCCTTTGCAGTGGCGGGTATACAGGATTGATCTTTGGTTTCTTTGGCGGTATTTTATATCTGTACAGATCAGAGCCCCGCCATTTGGCTGCTGCCACCTCTTCACAGGTATTTCCACAACAGTTACAAAAAGATGGTGAACCTGACTGAATTCACCATCTTTTTTCTTTATCTTCTGTTATTAATAACCTCTCTCGCCATATCTGCAAGTTCACCGGCAGATAATTGTCCATCTATTTGCAGCAAATCATACTGGATGCCATCTTTATTCCAGTTAACGCTTTGAACCTGACTGACTTCAATCTGAGAAGCGCTGTCATCGTAACTGAATACAACTTTTCCACTGGCCTGGTCTTTTTTATCCTGTTCTGTCAATTCGTAATCATCCGATACTACTTTATTTATATAATGTACATAATACAGATTTGTTCCATTTATAGTGGCAATAATATCACCTGCCGGTGTAAGCTTTGAATTGAACTTCTGCTGTTCAAACGATACAACATCTCCATTCTTCTGATAATCAAAGGACACAGATTTAAACTTCTCAATTACATTTGCATTGTCGTCCTTAAAACTGTTTTTTACAATATTGCCATCCTTGAAGCAGTACCCGTTCTCAAAGGTATCAATCAATACCGGTCTATACCCAATATCCTTTGTAACCTGTTCTGCCGTTGGAAGAGATGTATAATCAGCACGTGATGCAGATGAACCTGTCCACATTGAAATCTTTCCTGTTGCCGCCACAGCAGTAGCTCCAATTGTAAGTGTTGCAGCTATCAACAAAGGTAATATTTTCTTTTTTGATCTCATAGTCGTTTGCTTCCTTTCTGTATCTGCGAAGTCAAGTTTTGCATAAACTCTCTGTCTGACATTCTTTGTGTCAATATCAAGAGCATTGCAGGAAGTATCTGCCTGTTTTTGTATTCCCAATTCTTTAAGCAAATTTTTTCTTCTCATAATCTTTCCTCCGCATTCGATAACATTTTTCTGAGTTTTCTTTTTCCTCTTGAAAGTCTGGTCTTAACTGTAGAAATATTAAGTCCCATTGCTTTTGAAATGTCCTTGATTTTTTCATCAAATTTATACCGCCTTACAAAAATCTCGCTGTCAGGTTCGCCAAGACTCATAACTGTTTCCCATACATAATTATTGTGAAAATTCTCTTCAATGAAATCTTTGCCATCTGACAGTTCAATATCTTCAAGAAATGTATGATCCGTTTTTCTGTTTATCCGTTTCAGAACAAAATTCCGGGCAACAGCAGCAAGATATGACCGTAATGTACCTTTCTGCAAATCTATCCTTTCGGCATTCTTCCAGAGTACAACAAACACGTCTGCCACAATTTCTTCAATATCCTCTTTCGGCAGTGAATTGCCGGCCATATGATACAAAACAGTACTCAAATACGGTGTATAAATCTGGATTGCTTCATCTATTGAATTTTTTTCTCTATTCCTGAGACGCTGCAAAAGCTCTGCTTCATCTGTCATATCAACCCAACTTTCTTTTTAATACTTTCAAAAATTAAAAGCTTTTAACCTTTACATTCTTATATATCCTGCCAGGGAATAAAAAGTTTCATTTCTTATAAAAAAAGTATACAGAACTTGTGTTAAATTCTGTACACTCTCAATGAACTGTTCCTTTTGCATTTTATCTTCTACCCATCCATTTACCTCTGATACCTGATAAAAATAAAACCTCCAAACTGAGTAATCTTATCTTACATCAGTTTGAAGGTTTGCACAAGAATTCCTTGCTCAATCAAAACAAATCGTTTTCTAAAGTCTAGTTAAAATCCCAGAATCCAGTCCCTGTTTCAGGATCATATTTGCGGCGGATAGTTCCACCTGTTACCGGGCGAAGTTCGATTTCTGCAGTATACAGTACAGTAATTGATTTCATATGACCTGCTGCCATGCAATGTCGTTCACCATCTTTATAAGAAAATACTGCATGGGTATGATGGTAACAGGTATTATTTTCACCTGTGACCACGTTTCCATTTAAAGATACCAACTCAAGCATTCCAGAAATGCGCTGTTCTTCGAAGCTGCCTGTCTCTGGGATAAAGGTCTGGATTTCTGCATCCTTGCATCCTCCGATTCCGGAAAAAGTGGCTGATCTGATATTTTCTTTTTTACATATTTCGAGGATTGTACCGATAATCTCGTCATCACGATCCATTCTTATGTAATAGCATTCACCGAATTTTCTGTAGTCCATTTTTTACCTCCATTCTGTTACAGCAATTTCTCTCCACAGGCAGAATCAATAATCAGCGTATTAATAAAACCACCTCGCAAAGCGCCAGCAACAGCAGCTGCTTTTGCTTCTCCATAAGCAACACAGACTACATTTTTACACCGCTCCAGATCATCATACCCAATTCCTATCATTCTGTCATTTAAGGAAGTATTGATTTCTTTCCCATTGATATCATAGAAATGACCGCCAATATGTCCAATCGCTCCTTTATTTCCCAGAAGATGAAAAGTGCTTTCCCCAAGGTAATTCTCCCAGGTTTTATACTCCACAGAACCGACACTTGTCAGAATTACATCTGCATTCTGTGCAAGCTGCAGAGCTGTTTTAATGGTATCATCCTGAATAAGGATTTCTTTTAATTCTTTATTTTTCACAAAAAGGGGGGCATAAATATACTGATATGTTCCACCGTATGCAGAAGCCAGGTCTTTTGCCAGATCCATGGCATCCCGTTCCGGACGTTTCACATTTGAGGCACCCATAATCGGAACCACTGTAATAGGAATATTTTTCTTATTATTTGCATCAATATATTTCACTATATGATAAAGGGTATTTCCCCATGAAATTCCTACTACCATCTTTTCTTTAACAACAGAATCCAGATAATATGCGGAAACTTCTGACAGGCGGCTGGTAATCTGCTCCTTGCCGGTATCTCTTGAGGAAACAACTTTTACTGTTTTGACACCGTAAGTCTGCTGAATTTCTTTTTCCAGATTCAGGTCACGTTCCCAGGGTTCTTTAATGGAAATTTCTACAATACCGAGTTCTCTTGCTTCTTTCAGCATTCTGGAAATTTTGGATCTGGATGTATACATCCTGTCTGCAATTTCGTTTTGTGTCATTTCTGAATTGTAATATAAATTCGCTACCGTGGCCAGAATGCTCCATTTCTCCTGAACGGTCATATTTTCATATTTTTTCATGTCTTCCATTGCTGTTCCATATCCCTTTCCATTATATCAGTATCAAAAGAGGTTTTAACTCTGACATCATTATATTCGAAAAAAGGATAATTTGTAAAGTCTCTGCAGACTTTCACAAACTATCCTCTATTTTTGTCATTTCCATTTTTATGGTCTGACTTTTCTGATCACACGTACTATATTACGTTTCACACATTCTGTCCGTAGTATGCATTTGCACCGTGTTTTCTATAATAATGTTTATCCTGTAATTCCTGCGGTGCAGGTTTTACCTGTGGATTGATAAGTTCGGCACGCATTGCCATTTTGGCACATTCTTCAAGGACTACTGCATTGTGAACTGCTTCCATACTGTCTTTTCCCCAGGTGAATGGACCATGGTTTTTGCATAAAACTGCCGGAACTGCAAGAACATCTTTTTTCATTTTCCTGAATTCATTTACAATCAGAAGACCTGTATTTTGCTCATATGACTGGTCAATTTCTTCTTTTGTAAGGCATCTGAGACATGGGACTTCTCCGTAAATATAATCTGCGTGAGTGGTACCATAGCATGGGATGTCTCTTCCTGCCTGCGCCCAGCTTGTTGCATAGGACGAGTGAGTATGCACAATACCTCCGATTTCCGGAAATGCTTTGTAAAGTTCAATATGAGTCGGAGTATCGGAGGATGGATTATATTTGCCCTCAATTTTATTGCCATTCAGATCCATGATTACCATATCCGCTGGTTTCAAATTTTCATACGGTACACCACTTGGTTTGATGGCAAAATATCCACTTTCTCTGTCAATTTCGCTGACATTTCCCCATGTGAATGTTACCAGACCATGTGCCGGAAGCTGCATGTTCGCTTCATATACACGCTGTTTCAGTTCTTCTAACATTATCTGTTTTCCTTTCTATAATCAACTACATTATTCACTCTCTGCTGTCCAAATCATAAATAAAAAAGTTAACTCTGGCATCAAAAATCAAAGAACAGTTTTAACCTTTTTAGTCAAATTCATACATGGCAATCTCATTAATTTCACGGTTTGTAGAAATCACATAATCTTTCCCATCCTTATGGAATCCATAAGCATTGGCCGGACCACAGTCGTGATCTATCAGTTCTGCGTGATACTGTCCGTTTTCCCAGCAGAATTTCAGGAGATCTCTGTTTCCTTTTCTGTGACCGATCATGACTACCGGTTTTCCCTGGATTTCCCCGCTCCAGATTGCATGGAGAAATTCGATTTTCTCCGGATATTCATAGTCAAGTTCATATTTCCCGTCTTTTTCTCTGTAGATCAGAACAGTGTCACCGTGGAATGGAGATAATACCAGCAATTCATCTTTTCCGTCTCCGTCAAAGTCGATGAGAGTGGCATCGCTTGCAGGAGTTTCCAACAGGGTTTCTATTGTCCATTCCGGGTTTGCAGATGTGGGCGGATAGAAACGGAATACTCCACCATCACAACAGACGATAGATGACATTTTTCCATCTCTTACTACTCTGTAGTATCCGTGGTTTTTCAGCATATTATCTTTAATTACTTCCAGTTTCAGTTGATGTTTATCATCAAAGCTGCTGAGATCATCCGGAAGAAGTGCTACATATACTTTTCCAGGGCTTGACCAGTCATCCTTGTATTCATGCCCCGATTTGAGACAGCATGCGATCAGGTAATGTTTTCCCTCGCTTTCAATGATATCAAATCTGTGTACAAACGGCAGATCTGTCAGAGTGCGGATTTCCCATTCTCCATTCTTTGGTGTAGCGATGATAATCTTTGCTTCTTTGGAATCATTAGGAGAATAGAATTTATGGGTTGCCAGAAACTGTCCGTCTGTTCCCGGAACCTGCACCATTGTCATAACTCCGCCAGGACCCTCCCATACGGTCTCTTCTTCATTTCCATTGATATCAAACAGAATACATCTGTCAGTTTTTTCTGCTGCTACCAGAATATGGTCTGTATTTTTATAATGTAATGGAGCTATGGAATAACATTTTTCCAGATTTGCCAGTACTTTTTTATTCATTATGATTACTTCCTTTCTGAATCAGATACTCTTGCCCGATTCATCTAAAAATAATTTTCTTTATCCGATTTTGCATACTGGATCTGCGGAACCAGAAGCATCAGTATGATAGCGATGATCGCACCTGGAAGTCCAAGCCATTTCAACAGTGCAGAAATTCCAAGCCATACAGTCGAGAAGTCAGTTGTTCCATGCCATCCGCCGTACGGCACCAGTTCTACAAGCCATACAGTAACTGCGCCCAGCAGTACCTGGATCAGGCCACAGATAAACGGGATGATCATGGCTGCTTTTACACCGCCCCGTTTGTTTGCAAAAATAGCGATAATAGCGTTGTCAAAGAATACTGTAGTAAATCCCATGATAATGATAACCGGGGAATGGAACACGATGAGTCCCAGAATTGCAATCACCTGTCCTACCATTCCACAAAGAAATCCGATGGTTACTGCATTTCCCGGTGCATAGTTGAATGCAACTGCGCAGTCTACTGCTGGAACTGCACCCGGGAGAAGTTTATCTGAAATTCCCTTGAATGACGCTGTCAGTTCACCTACAAAGAGCTTCACACCCATATTTAAAATCTGAAGATATACGGTAAAATATAATGACTGAATCAGAATATATACCGGAAAAGCCGTTGTTTCTGCGAATCCGCTGTCAATCTGGCGCATGAAATCTTCACCGAGGATTGCCATGATGGTTCCGAAAAACACAAGCATTAAAGTAGATGTTGCAGTAATGTTGTCCTCAAACATTTTGAGGAATCCCGGAAATTTAAGGTTTTCAATGGAGTTTTCTTTTTTTCCGAATATGTGTGCTACTTTATCCGTGATCCATACTGCAACCATCTGCTGATGCCCAATTGCAAATCTGTCTTTTCCGTCTGTAAGGTTGAGACAGGCATCTACTGTAAGATTGGAGCTGACTGCCTGATAAGTACCTACCAGCATTCCTACCAGAATCGCACCTGTAATATTTCTCAGATATGGAATAAACAGGAATACGATCCAGGTAACTGTAGTAGCCTGCTGCACCATAATGTGTCCGGTAAGAAGAAGTGTTCTCAGCTTCGTCCACTTTTTGAAAATCAGTAAAATAATATTCCATATAAATGCAATGAGAAGTGATGTCATTGCCCATGCAGCGGAACAGCCGATGCTCTCTAATGCTTCATTTGCAGCATTCAGTCCGAAATACGGATCAATTACAACTGCATTTAACTGAAATCTTTCATTTAATCCCACAAGAATCGGACGGAATGTGGTGATCAGTCCGTTGGCACCTACCATCAGGATCAGGTAGCCGATCACACCCTTAAAAAATCCGCCTACACATTCATACCATTTTTTTCGCTGAAGAATATATCCAAGTAAAATGATCAAACCTACAAAAAGCTCTGCTCTTGTCAGGATATTACTTGTTAAAAAATTAAATATGAAATTCAAACTTGCCATCTTTTTGCTTCTCCCCCCACGCTCTCTTATAAATACGGTTCATCTGTGCCCTGTATCTTTCGTATTCCAGAATCTTTTTATCATCCGGAAGATAAATTTTCACTTCATCCTGACGACTGATACACTCAAATGCTTTTTCTACATTCTCAAAAATTCCCATTGCTGTAGCTGCAATCATAAGTGCACCTCTGGCTGTAGCATCTGCTTTTCCCCTACGTATGATCTTCATACCATAGACATTGGTCTGTATGTCATTGAATGGAGCGCTGTTGGAAAGACCTCCGTTGATGTAGATATCAGAGACTTTTACATATTTGTTCATAATATCGATTCCATTGCGGATTTCATAGCAGATTCCCTCCAGAAGACTTCTCAGCATATCCTGCTTTGTTGTTCCGAGAGTTACATTTGCAAACTCTGCTTTTGCCATATTGTTCCAGTCCGGTGTGGATCTTCCCATAAAGTATGGAACACAGAGACATCCGTGTGAACCGATCGGTGTCTGTTCTACTTCACGGTTAATCTCATCAAAAGAACTGTCCGGATAGAACTGTCTTCTGAACCAGTCAAATGCAGAACAGCAGGTTAATACACTGGATTCCAGAATATACTGGCCTTTTACAGATGAGAAGTTGCAGATTGCATCCTGTTCCAGATTTTCCGGCACCTGATCTGTTGCTGTGATAAGATAGCCACCTGTTCCGGTTGTTACAGACATGACACCTTTTTTGACTACTCCCTGTCCGATGGCTCCACACTGCTGGTCACCTCCGGCTGTAATCACAGGAATTCCTTCCTGACATCCCGTGATCTCTGCAAAGGCTTTTGTAATATGTCCGCAGACACTTCCCGGCTCTACCAGTTCGCACAATTTTTCTTTTTCTACATGAAAAATTTCCAGAAGTTCATCATCCCATTCATGAGTACGGATGTTCATCAGAAGTGAACGACTTCCATATGTATAATCTGTGCAGATACGTCCGGTCATCAGATAAATGAGATAATCCGGGATGACCATGAATTTATATGTTTTTGCATAGATTTCCGGACGTTCTTCACGGATCCACATCATCTTGGAGCCTGAAAACACCGGATTGACTCTGGAACCGCATAGAGAAAATACCTTGTCATTCAGGTTTTCCATAGATTCGCAGATATGATTTGTTCTTTTATCCTGCCACATGATTGCATTACTCAGCGGACGGATATTCTCATCTACCGGAATTACAGAAGAACGCTGTGAAGTAATGGAAATTGCATCAATCTTCTCTCCCATATTCTCAGCTTCTGCTACGGACTGTTTCAAAATGCTGTATAGTGCATTTTCCCAGTCTGCCGGATTCTGTTCTACCCAACTGTTTTCCAGATAGGTTGCCTGATAGAATTCCTGTTTCTCTGTCAGACATTTCCCCTGATGTTCAAAAAGTATTCCTCGCATACTTGATGTTCCTACATCAATTACCAATACATTCATCCCAAATTTCTCCTCATATACTTTCTATTTTTCTCTCACATAATAAACCCCTTACCGACCGTCTCCAGACAATTCTGTTTTTACAGGCAGGAACGGAACGGAATATTCTGCGGTGCTTCGAAGCAGTCTTCAAATCCTCTTCTGTGGTGATAGTAAATCTTGTCCTTGTCTGCCGGGTATGTATATTTGCCGCCTACCTGCCAGAAGAACGGATGGAATTTATATTCATTTCTGTCTTTCTTGAAATCATACAGAACCTTGATCTCATCGCAGTCTGCCTGGAAATTTGTCCATACATCCCAGTGGATCGGAACAACTACTTTACATTTCAGATTTTCTGCCATGCGAAGGATATCGATAGATGTCATCTTATCCTGCATACCGATAGGATTTTCTCCAAATGAACCGAATGCTACATCAATATCATAGTCTTTTCCGTGTTTTGCAAAGTAGATGGAGAAGTGTGAATCTCCGGAATGATAAATATTTCCACCTGGTGTCTTTACCAGATAGTTAACTGCTTTGTCGTCCATGTCTGTCGGGCACACACCTGTAAGTTCTTCTCTGTCCGGACCTGTGGAATCTGTTGTTACGATACAGGTTCTGTCAAAGGAATCCAGCGCTACAATCTCGATGTCTTTGATCTTAATGGTGTCACCAGGTTTTACTGTGATGCAGCGTTCTGCCGGAACACCCCATTTCTGCCAGAGTTCTACGGATTTCTTTGGTCCGATAAATGGCACCGGAATTTCTTTTCCGTTTTCATCTGTAGTTGTCATTCCACTGTTGATCACATGTGCCGCCCACTCCGGTGACATATGATCCTGATGATAATGTGTGGCAAGAACTGCATCTACTTTCTTAAATGCAAATGGATCAATTACAAATGGAACGTTTCTCAGGTTTGGCTGCATGGCTCTTCCTCCACACATGTTTGCCATCTGATGTCCGACTTTCATTTTTCCATCACCGTGTGTACGTTTTCCGTTTCCGCACCAGAGGTCAATGGTAATGTTTGTGTCTGCCGGTGTCTTGAACCATACACCTGTACATCCTAACCACCACATTGCTACATTTCCCGGCGCTACTACTTCGTTCTCAATATCTTCTACTAACCACGTACCCCATTCCGGAAAAGTACTTTCAATCCAGCTCTGTCTTGTCATTTCACTAATCTTACTCATGAATCTCTCTCCTTTTGATTATAACGTTTTTCTCTTGTTGAGAGTATATTATCACCTGCATTTTTATATTTCAACATATTTTCATTATCTGCACAAATGTGCAATTTACATTTTTTCAGTGTTTGAACATTTGTAATTTACAGATATATGGTAATCAAACAACTACGATGTTAAGGTCAATAATATTTTACACATAACTCGATATCTATAAATTTAAGCTGACATTCACAATTGAATCAGAGGACTTATCGGGGTAATTTTCGGTGAACAAAAAAGAGAAAGAAAAGAACCTCTATCATTCTCCACTTTCTCTTTTAAATTTAATTGTTTATGTTTCCAACTGCTTAATTTATGCTTCTCTGTCCAGAAGTGTACGCATACTCTGATTTGCAAAACAGATATCTTCTTTCCAGTTCTCTTTTCCTACGTCCCATAATTCAGTTACGTAGCGGCGGACACCCAGGCTCCATGCTGTGTTAATGATTTTTTCAAACTGTACATGGCCTGTGAGAAAAGGAACTTCGCGGAAGATTCCCGGTTTTGTTTCTTTCAGATGGAGCGCGATCAGTTTTCCCTTACCCAAGGAGAGATCTTCGCATACATCGTGTTGATTCTCTACTGCTGCGTTTGTAATATTTCCTGCATCCGGGTAGATTTTCAGATATGCGGAATCTATCATGTTTACATACTGGACTGCCTTTCCGGTAGTGTTCATAAAATTGTTCTCCATGGTTTCAAATCCTACCAGAATTCCCTCGCGTTCTGCGATTTCTGCAATCTTTTTTACATTTTCCAGAAAGTATTTCTTTGTTTCTACAGTGGATTCTCCAAAGTAAATATCATATCCCGGAATCATAACTGTACGCACACCCAGATCAACAGCAAGCTCTATGGATTTCTCTGCAATCTGCATTGCTTTCTTTCGGATTTCTTCGTCCGGATCGCCCAGCGCATATTTTGTCAGGGCACTTACACTCATAGAACCAATCGGAAGTCCCGCCTGAAATACAGCTTCCATAATTTCTTTTTTTTCTGCTGTATTCATGAAGATACGGTTAATTTTTTCATCTGTGGCATCTATGCACATTTCCATGTAATCATATCCACATTCTTTGGCACATTTTAATTTTTCACTCCATGATAATGTATTTCTCATGGCTTTCTCATATAATCCAATCTCATACTTTTTCATCATGCAATCTCCCTTGTATTACCCCAACACTCATTTACTTGTGATTTCGATTGCATGATAGCATTTCAGATTCTGGTTTTCAACATATTTTCATTCAATGCACATATGTGCAATTTTAACATCTTCCACAATTTCTGCATGGATTGCATTTGGCTTTTTTTATATGCGGATACCATTCATGGATTTCCGGTAATGGATCGCCTTTTTTCCATTCTTTTACACTATAGTGATCCATAAAAAACACTTTTTCCCCAAAGTATTCTATTTCCAGTGGATAGATTGTAATTTTTTCAGGATTCATACAGCTTTGACAGATTCTGGGGGACAATATCTGATCTCCAAATGATACTGCCTGATCCATAGTAATGATCTGCATATGATTTTCGCTGATATATTCTATTTTTTGTTCTGCTGCACATGTGTATGCTGAGGGAATTTTCACTTTGTTGATCGTAAATATCCCTGCAGGAGTTTCTGCTGTTTTCATTAATCTGCCACCTCTAATTTCTGTCTATAGCGATTCTCAGAAATAAAGCATTATTTTGATGATCACTATAATCCTATACAGCTTACTATAGTACTCTCTACATATTCTGTCCATAGTGCATTATTATCTGTTTATCCAAGTGCTACATCCAGTATCATCATCAGAGAGAATCCTATGGCAAAGAAAAGGGTTCCTATGTTGGAATGTTCTCCGGCAGACATTTCGGGTATGAGTTCTTCCACTACTACATAGAGCATAGCTCCGGCAGCGAAACTTAAAAGATATGGAAGTGCCGGGACAATGAGGCCGGCGGCAAGAATCGTAAGGACTGCACCGACAGGTTCTACAATCCCGGACAGGACTCCACCTGCAAAGGCTTTGGTTTTTCCCATTCCCTCAGAACGCAGGGGCATGGAGATAATGGCTCCCTCAGGGAAGTTCTGGATGGCAATCCCTATAGAGAGAGCCATTGCTCCCATTATAGTGATCTGAGCGTGACCTGTTAAATAGCCTGCGTATACGACTCCTACTGCCATTCCCTCCGGAATATTATGCAGAGTTACTGCAAGAACCAGCATGGTAGTTCTCTGAAGTTTGCTCTTCGGACCTTCTGCCTTGTTACTGTTCTGGTGAAGATGCGGGATCATGTGATCCAGCAAGAGCAAAAAAAGCACCCCTATCCAAAATCCCACTGCTGCCGGTACAAATGAAAACTTTCCCAGTCCGGAAGACTGTTCAATTGCCGGGATCAGCAGACTCCATATGGAAGCCGCAACCATAACTCCTGCTGCAAAGCCGGTAAGTGCCCTTTGGATCTGTTCATTCAGATTCTTCTTCATGAAAAATACGCAGGCAGCTCCTGCAGAAGTTCCAAGAAAGGGAATCAGAATTCCATAGAATACATTTATATCCATTGATTTATTCCTCCTGTTTTTATTTGTATGCAAATAAAAGAAATATGTTCTTGTTATTTGTTTGATTCAGTTAGTCTGTCCTAACTCTAATCAGTATATCAGATTTTTTGACAAATAAAAAGAGAATACAAAATTTTTTGTTATTTTGTATTCTCTACATTAGAGTGTGTTTGAAAAAGCTTTCTGCAAAATATACTGCAAAGTGGGGCGTGCAGATTGCGGAAATTTTTTTCAAAACACGTTACATAGTGCAACAGAAATAAATATTCTCATGTAAACTACATTTAGGATTAAATCCTGCATGGCAGTAAGGGCAGCTGCCTTTTTTGTATTCCTGAAATGTAAGTTTCCTGCCGCAGTTTCCGCATAAAACAGGATAAACTTCTTCCGGTGTTGTTGCAACAAATGAATGGTCTTCCAGTTCATCGTGACAGGAATAGCATGCGTAATATTTCCTGCATTTCGCACAAAGCAATGCAGCTATATCAAGCTGTGTGTGATAGTGTGTACACCGTCCTGCTTTATCAAGTCCGATTCCGTGAATCTTTATGTTTTCCTGCTTTACCAGATTGTCTTCCGGCAGGCTATTCTTTAACCTGTTACTTTTATCAGCGGTTTCCTGCATTGTTGATTCCTTTTCTGATGGGAATTGCGATCAGTACTGCAAGAACTGTGATCACAATATCCTTTGGAATAAATGCTGTTAAGGAGTATACTGCGATTGCCGGGATGCTCATGGAGCCTCCTACAAAGTGCCACTGCAGACCACCGATTGTCTCAACGATCAGAAGTCCGATCAGTGCGAATCCGATTGAGATTGCAAGATTCTTTGTCTTGTTCTCTGTTTTCGGACGGATTCCGCAGAGCCAGGTCATGATTGGCCATGCCCAGATGTATCCTCCTGTAACTCCTACGATGCTGCTGATTCCGCCTGAGAAGTTAGCAAAGATCGGAAGACCGATGGCTCCTAACAGAACGTAAACCAGTGTTGCTGTAGTTCCAAGCCTGGAACCAAGTACTGCGCCTACAAGTGCTACACCAAATACCTGAATGGTGATCGGTACACCGGTAGGCATTGGCAGTGAAATCTGTGATATTACTGCAAGAACTGCTGCAAACATACCAACCAGTACCATTTCTCTGGTTGTAAATTTTCTCTCTGCAGCAGGGCTTTTTGCATATGACTGACTCATAATAAGACTCTCCTCTTTCCCTGTTAATGATTGATTTTGACCTTCTTTTTATATCATAAGCAGAGAAGATTGTCAACCCGTTCTTCAGTTTTTGGTTTACATTTGTAATAAGTCGTTACTGTTCACACACCACTGTCCCGCGAGGTGTTTTGGCATGAATATGCCAAAATCCCGAGACATACAAGCCAAAATTCCATTGCCGCAGGCAATCTGGAATGAATTTTGGCTACGTTACTGTGAACGGAGTGAACAGTAACAATAAATCATATATAGCGTTGTTATTTCACTATCTTCTCAATCATGCACTGATGCTCTTTATCCTTTTTCGAATAGTTAATCCCTGCCAAAAGAATATTTCCTGCATATTCCTCCAGACTTTTACAATATTGCTTCTGTTTAATCTGAGAAATAGCTCCTTTGGCACTTTTATCCCATTTTAATTCCACTACCAGAGCAGGTTTATCAGGAAATTTTTTTCTCGGAATAAAGACCATATCCGCAAATTCCTTTCCTGTTGGCAGTTCACGATATACGCTATAATAGTTTCTAGCCGCATACAGAGCCAGTGAAATAGTATAACTTAATGCATTTTCATCATTATACTGAAGATGCGAAGTCTCAAAGTGTGCTCTTTGGATTCCCTGTGCAACCATCTGCTCATTCTGATTCCAGATTGCATTCAGGACATCTGCCGAATTTTTTAAAGCTTTTGACACTTCACCCCAGTCTGATACAGAAACAGCATTTGCATACTCATTCCGGATTTCATTATTAGGAATATACACACAATGTTCTGTAGAATCATATGCCAGATATCCCAGATGGATCAATAAGGTCAAAACATCATTCTCATCCCGGAATGTCGTCATATCATTTGTAAAATTTCCGGTATTAACAGGAATATGCTCTCCTGCCAACATACTGAGAATATCATCCTTTAACCCCTCAAAATTCATATCTATATAAGTCTGCAGTGCTTCAAAAGATTCTGTCATATTCCAGTAGTTTCTGATAGAACCAAAGAGCATGCCGTTTACCACAGACCTTGGATTATAAACCGGCTCACAGTTTTCAAACCTGTACCCGTCATACCATTCTCTGATTTCCCTCATATCCATATGATATTTCTCACATAATTCTCTGACTTCTGTCTCTGTAAAACCCACAAACTTCGCCAGAGGTCCTGCATAAATCATAGAAAATTCATCAAACATATTCAGGGCAGAATGTGTTCCATATTTCTTTACCGGCAGGATTCCTGTCATATAAGCAAGATGAATATAAGATTTATCCTTAAGAAAATCCCGCAGAAAATCAAGATACTGCTCCTGTGCTTCTTTATCTGACTTGTATTCTCTGAAAATACAATCCCACTCATCTATAATAATCACAAACGGACATCCTGTCTGCTGATATACATCCTGCATACTTTCAGCAAGATCTTCTTCATCAAAATAGTCCACATCAGGATATTCCTGTTTCAGGTCACGCATCAGAATCCGGTTTAATCGCAGGACCATTTTCTCTACTGTCTTACGGCGGCTTAGGAATTCCTGCATATTTATAAAGAAAACATTGTATTTGTTCAGATATTTTGAAAAAGATGAATCTTCTTTTATCTTAAGTCCGTCAAATAATTTTTCAGACTGACATCCTCTGCTGTAATATGCAGCCAGCATATTTGCAGTCATAGACTTTCCGAAACGTCTTGGTCTGCTTACACAGACATTTTGCTGCATGGTGTTAAAAACACGATTGGTATATTGTATCAGTTCTGTTTTGTCCACATAAATCTCAGAATTGATTGCTTTATAAAATTTATCATTGCCGGGATTTAAATACACACCCATTTCACACACCTGCTTTCCTGACAGATATTTTAATTTTCCGTAACTATAAAAGTTCCGGTGCAGTAAAATCTTTTATGTTCTACAGCACATAATAATGCGGAATAATATCTTCATAATGTCCATCCGGCATTTTGAATCCCTGAGGAATCACGCCAAGTCTGGTAAAACCGATTCTTTCATATAAATGTAATGCATGGGTGTTATTTGCAACCACTGCATTGAACTGCATAACACGAAAGCCATTTTCCTTCGCCTGTCCTCCATTTTCCATATCATACCATGAACGATCCGTTTTCTGTTTCTTTACACACATCCACCCACCCGTTTGCCTCTGATACCTGTTCCAGTTCCGGGATTGTGAGCTTTACTGCACTGTGATCATTGCCGAAGACATTTTTTCATTTCCTCCTGAGTTATATCTTATCTGTGTCCCAGCTCCCAAAATGCCACTGCACTTGCTGCTGCCACATTCAACGAATCTACTCCGTGGGACATTGGTATCTTTACTGTATAATCGCAGTCTGCGATGGTCTGTGATGCAAGGCCGTCACCTTCTGTTCCGAGAATGACTGCCAGTTTTTCTTCTGACCGGAGTGCTTTGTCATCAATTCCTACAGAATCGTCACGCAGAGCCATTGCCGCTGTTTTGAATCCCAGATTTTGCAGAGTCTGCATTCCATCCTGTGGCCATACAGTTTTTTTATCAAAATATGTCCAAGGAATCTGGAATACGGTTCCCATACTTACTCTGGCTGCACGGCGATAAAGCGGATCACTGCAGTCGCCAGTCAGAAGTACTGCATCCATATGGAGAGCTGCTGCTGAGCGAAAAATAGCTCCGATATTTGTAGGATTTACAACATTTTCAAGAACTGCTATGCGGCTGGCATTTCTGCAGATTTCCTCTACAGATGGCAGTGGATTTCTGCGCATTGAGCAGAGCATTCCGCGAGTAAGAGCAAATCCGGTCAGCTTGACCAACAGTTCATATTCCGCAGTATAGACCGGCACATCCGGATATTGTTTCAGGATTTCCTGTGCCTCTCCTTCCAGATCTTTATGCTCCACCAGAAAAGAGATTGGCTGGTATCCTGCTTTCAGGGCTCGCTCAATTACTTTCGGACTCTCCGCAATGAAAATTCCCGGTTCCGGTTCATAGTATCGTAAAAGCTGCACTTCAGATGTTCTGGCATATACATCCAGTTCCGGCGCAGCGAAATCTTTTATTTCATTCCACATAATAAAACCTCCAAACTGAGTAATCTTATCTTACATCATATTTGGGGTTTGCACAAGAATTCCTTTCTCACTCGAAGCAGATGACTTCCCTGATTTTTAGCAATGTTCATTGCTTTTGGCATAAGAAAATTTTATAATGAATTGTAACTATAGCAATTCCATAAAAAGCTATAGCAATCCTCGTAAATAATGCATTTAAGACAGTTCGGCAGAGTGCGAACGACAAGGAAGATATCTGCAGGCGTGCTGACGCACGGCAAAGATATCTGACGCAGGATTTCACACTCTGATGGGCTGGATTAAGATGCATTATTTTAGAGGATTGCTATAAGTACTCTTTACTGTCATTTATTTTTCTGTTGAGGGTGAGTATTATGATTTACAGAACTTATTATCTTTCTCCACTTGGAAGAATGCTGCTGGCTGCTGATGATATGGGGCTTGTGGGAGCCTGGTTTGAGGGACAGAAGTATTTTGGAGAATTTCCAGGACACATGGATTTTTCTTTTGAAGAAAATGAAAACCATATTTTAAAAGATGCTCTGCGTTGGCTGGATATTTATTTCAGCGGGCAAAAGCCAGATTTCCTGCCGAAGCTTCATCTGATCGGAACAGATTTTCAGAGAGAAGTGTGGGATATTTTACTGGAGATCCCTTATGGTCAGACAGTTACTTACGGCGAGATTGCCCGCAAAATAGCTGATAAACGTGGGCTGAAAACCATGTCTGCCCAGGCAGTTGGCGGTGCAGTTGGACATAACCGGGTTTCCGTGATTGTTCCCTGCCACAGAGTTATAGGTTCAGATGGAAGTCTTACCGGTTATGCCGGAGGGATTGAGCGGAAAATCAGACTACTTGATATTGAACAGCATGATTTTATCCGGACAATTTCTGAATTTTAACTATAGCAATCCTCGTAAATAATGCATTTAAGACAGTTCAGCAGAGTGCGAAAGACAAGGAAGATATCTGCAGGCGTGCTGACGCACGGCAAAGATATCTGACGCAGGATTTCACATTCTGATGAGCTGGATTAAGATGCATTATTTTAGAGGATTGCTATAAATCAAGCAAATCCCGCTCTCTGCTTTACTTGTTATAAGTTCAGACAACTGCCATCCTTTTTCTTCTGTCTTTATATGCCAGAAACAGAATCGTCAGAAACGTAACCGTCTCCGCTGCAAGAAGAGAGATCCAGATTCCATTTAATCCAAATAATTTCGCAAGTATAACTGCGCAGATAACAATAGCAACAATTCCTCTCAGGAATGATCCCACAATCGCGATTTTCGGTTCATCTACTGCTGAGAAATATGCCACCAGTACAATATTGATTCCTGCCACTATAAATCCAAGGAAATACAGACGCAGTCCTGTATGTGCATAATTCAACAACTGAACATTGTTTTCACTGTTGAAAATGCTGATCAGCGTGTCGGTTGAAGTCCAGATGATCAATTGGGTCAGTGCTTCTACAGCAAGACATACGAGCAGGCTCCATTTCAGAAGTTTTCTTACCTGAGTGGGCTGGCCTTTTCCGTAGCTTTCACTGATCAGGGGCTGTGCTCCCTGAGCCAGACCGTTGAAAATTGCAAATGCCACGATAGAAAGGTTTGCCACAACTCCATAGGCTGCTACACCCATATTTCCCGCGATTCCCAGGATCAAAAAGTTAAATACAATGGCGATCACACCAGAAGACAGTTCACCGACGAATGCGGAAACTCCTAGCTGACAGCAGGAAATCAGGTGTCTGAATGACGGTTTTTTCCAATGGAATCCTACATGATTTCTGCTGCTTCTGTAGTGTATGGTACAGACGCTCATTGTTACGATCGGACAGATTGCAGTAGCCAGTCCTGCTCCGGAAAATCCCAGACCGACTGGGAACATGAATATATAATCAAATATAATGTTAAAGATACTTCCACTGATGGAACCGATCATTGCAATAGAAGGCGCTCCATCGTTTCTGGCAAATGCAGTAAATGTATAATTTGACATGAAGAATGGTGTTGCGATCAGAATAATTCTCACATAGTTTCGTCCAAGTCCAATCAGTCCGGCATCTGCACCCAACAAAGCCAATGCTTTGTCCGGAATAAAGATTCCGATCAGCATAAATGGAACTGCAGCCAATATGCTCCAGGTTACTGACTGTACGAAATAATGTTCTGTATTTTTTCCTTTTGCCCTGCTTATGGCATACCTGGTAGCGGAACCAATCCCGATCATAGCCCCAATCGCATAGATCAGTCCATAAACCGGCAGAATCAAATTGAGAACTGCCAGTCCGTCAGCACCGGAATATACAGATATAAAGAAAGTATCTGCCAGAACATAAACGGAAATCCCGATCATTCCGGCAACACTCTGGGTTACATATCTGGTGAATCTTTTCAGCATAATACTTCGCTCCTTCGTTATATTGTCAGCATTATCTTCCTTTCATCTGCAGACTTATCTCACCATTATACCCATATAAAACAAAAATGCAACCACAAAACTCCAGACATAAAAATCTCCTTAAGCAGATTTTTTAATGCTGCTCAAGGAGACTTTGTTGATATTCGCAATTCACTTCACGACACTCTTTATTTTATCCTGTTTTTTTTCAGGTCTTCTACGATTTCATTGTAACGTTTTTTGTTCAGACGGTAGAAAAACAGTACAATTGCTGTCACTATCCATAAAATTCCCGGAATTGTAGTAAAGGAATGTCTCATAATACTGAGGACAGCCGGATTCTGTACCTGATTTGCCACATATCCATATTTTCCAAGAAGTGCTGCAAGAAGCGCAGTTCCTATTGCCATGCCAATTTTATTTCCCAGTGACACAAATGCATATTGAAAACCATCATTTCTTAATCCCGTTTTCCACTCTCCGTATTCTACGCAGTCAGGAATGATCGCATAAATTGCAGTGTTAAATCCAGAGAAAAAGAACTGTGTAATTCCTGCAAGTGTATAGAACGCTGCCGGTGTTTCTTTTACATTAAAGAAGAACATACAGAGCATGGAAATTCCAGTAAAAAGGGCAAAAATGGATGCAGTTCTTCCTTTATTATTCAATTTTCGGAATACAGGCTGGAAACATGCAGCACCGATAATGGATGGAATGATAATGCACATGGAATATGTAGTATAGTAGGATGCATTTCCCTCTACATAAGTGAAATAGTATAAAACATCTGCATTTCTTCCATAAAGTGTAAATCCGAATAACACCTGTCCGATTAATGCCAGAATATATGGGCGGTTCTGCATCACTGCTCTTAACTGCACTTTTATGGATATTTTTTCTTTTTCCGGCATAATCACCTGCTCTTTTGTTTTTGCAAAACAGAAGAAATGACAGGCTGCAAAAATACATCCGTATATGATTGCTACCAGTAGGTATCCGATTTTAGCACTTTGACTGCCAAGTTTTCCAATCAGTGGAACTGTAATGATATTGATAATTCCAATTGCAACCATTGCAGATACTGAACGTGATGTATTAATCTTTGCACGTTCATCGATATCCTGTGTCATTGCTCCACAAAGGGTGCCATACGGGATATTTACACAAGTATATCCAAGTACCAGCAGACAGTATGTAATTACCATATAGATAACCTTTGATCTGTCCGGCCAGTCCGGATGTGCCCAGAATGTCATAATCAGAAGCACGGCCGTGATCGGAGCTGCAATGAGAAGCCATGGACGATAACGTCCCCATTTTGTTTTGGTTTTATCTGTCAGTCCACCCACGATCGGATCATTGATCGCATCCCAAAATCTCGAAAACAGCATCAGGGCAGAGACTGCTGCCATACTGATTCCGAATACGTCTGTGTAAAAAATCATGAGAAAATTACTGACGAACATCCAGCTGAAATTACATCCTACATCGCCAAATCCATATGCGATTTTACTGATCAACGGAACTTTTACATTTTCGTTTTTATTCTCCATAATTCCTCCTGCCTGCTGCCATCCTCCGTCTTTCCGTTTACTCATGTCTTCTTTACAGCAGTCTTTTTTATTATATCTTTGTCTTACATAATGCTTATGATCAGCAGGGTATTTTATTTTTCCTGCACATTGATAATCACTTTCATTGTAGTCTCACGGTTATCGTCAATGTACTGGTATGCTTTCAGATAATCTTTAAATGCAAACGTCTTAGAGATCAGCGGTCTTAAATGCACTTTTCCTTCATTCACCAGTCTGATTCCGTCTACATAATCATCATGTCTGTACATCATTGTGCTCTTGATATCAAGCTCATGATCATTTGCAACTGCCAAATCGATCTCAGCCATTCCTGCAAAAACTGCAACCAGCACAATCACGCTTCCTTTTCTTGCATATTTGATCGCCTGTCCCATTGTAATGTTATTTCCTGCACAATCATAGATAACATCTGCCTTATCCGGTCCAAAGGCTTCTACCATTGCTTCCCCGAAATTTTTATTTCTTGTGTTGACACATACGTCAATTCCACACTCTTTTGCTTTTTCCAGACGGAGATCACTGACATCTGTAATCATAACTTTAGCTGCTCCCATCCCTTTTGCAGACTGCGCTACCAGATTTCCGATCGGACCGGCTCCTATCACCACAATATTCATTCCTGTTACATCGCCCATCTGTTTAACACCATGAACAGCTACTGCCAGAGGCTCAATCATTGCGCCCTCTTCATAAGACATATCTTCCGGTATCGGTGTTACTTTTGATGCATCAACTGCAAAATATTCGGATGCAGTTCCTGTTGTCTGGAATCCCATTACTTTCAGCTCTTCGCAGAGATTGTATTTTCCGTGACGGCATGGATAACAATGTCCACAATATACCTGTGGCTCAATTGTTACTTTCTGTCCCACATGAAATTCTGTTACTGCATCACTTGTTTTTACCACTTCTCCTGATACTTCATGTCCCTGGGTTACCGGATATTTTGTAAAAGGATGTTTTCCGTGATATACATGGATATCAGAACCACAGATACCAATATTCATAATCTTAACCAAAACCTGGTTGTCTTTCATCTCTGGTACGGGAACCTCTCTGAAAATAATTTCTCCTGGATTTGTCATAACCTGCTGTAACATAATATTTTCCTCCTTATTTGTTGAATGTACTTTGAACTTCTAGTTATTTATTAACTTTTATTAAATGTTTTATTAAAGTAATTACATTATTATTCAAATCGCTAAATTTGTCAATAAACATTTAAAAATATTTCTCATTTCTACCAGTTGCACAAAGTAAAGATTTTATTTTTATGCAGATGTTACTATAACACTCCTCATAATTATCTGCTGAATTCCCGCACAACAACAAAATACCCTGCTCACAACCTTTCTTTGTTGTAATCAGGGTATTTTTTATATTCAGATATTTGTTTAATATGGTATATCAGCAGATCATCAGTGATTCAAGAATGCCATCGGCTATATCTTTCCGATAAAATCCTGCAAGAAATGCTTTGCTGCACCTACAGCTGAGGCTTCTTTCTTATAAGAACAGTTTTTCAGATATCTCAGATCATGATCAAATCCATTATACTTCATTACTTTTTCCCCAAGAGGTATCATATAATCTGAGAGATATCCACCCATTTCACCTCCAAGAATGATATCCATATCATATGCCATGCGCAGATTTGAAATCAGAATTGCAAGATAATCAAGATACTCTTCCCATTTTTTCTCTGCCTTTTCATCATTGTTTTGAAGCAGCTGCATAAACTGTTCCACAGAATCCTTTGACTCACCAACAAGTGCGCCTGCAGCGCAATAAGCATCTGCACAACCTGATTTTCCACAATAACACTTGCGGCCCTGAGGTACAAGTATCATATGTCCAAATTCTCCGGCCTTCTGATTTTCTCCGGAAAACAAATTTCCCCCTATGCAAAATGCACCGCCAAGAGTCTGATTCAATGAAAGGTAAATTGCATTCTGATAGATGTTCATATCTTCTGCCATCATTGCCGCATTGGCATCATTTGAAAAATAAACCGGGACAGAAAATGCCTGTTCCAGGAAACTGAGACTATAGTTTTCAAGTTTCAGTGCGTGGGATTTTATCACCAGTTTCTGCTCCTGATTAATGATTCCCGGAATAGAGATTCCAACACCCAGAAGCTTTTCTTTCTGTTCTGCATCATTCATATGATCCAGAAATTTCGCCGCATAATCTGCCACCTGACTGCAATATGACATATCAGATACAAATTTCAGACGGATCCGCTCTGATTTCACAATCTCATACTTCAGATTTACCAGCACCATTCCCAGATGATTTGCAGTAATCACAATTCCCATTGCATAACGATAGGATGGATTGATTCCAATACTTTTAGCCTTTCTTCCGCCTGTGGATTCATATTCTCCAGTTTCTATTATGATACCTTTTTCCAATAAATCTTTTACATTAGACAGAACTGTTGGCATACTCAGATTCAGTTCTTTGGATATTTCCACTTTTGATGTGGATTCTCTATTTATAATATAATTTACGATTTTTGATTTCGTAGCAAATTTCTTTTCCAGTCCGCTCATTCTGTTTCTACCTTCTTTTATTAATGTATTTATAAAAGAATGATACCTGTTATTGTCATATTTGTAAATAGCCATTGTCTCTGCAGAGTATGTTGCTTTTTGCAATTGAAGCAGGGAACTTAACTTATTCAGCTGATTCAGTTAATATATCTACAATAACAGATAAATTTATATCATTCAGATGAAATATTATATTTCATTTTTCACGTTAATGATATAAAATTATCGTAACTGTTCAGTACCTTCACAGTCACGAGCCAAAATGCATTAAAAATCACCTGCGGTGATGGCATTTTGGCTTGTATGTCTTGGGATTTTGGTACTTGCGTGCCAAAACACCTCGCGGGATAGTAGACTACTGAATAGTTACAAATTATTAATATAAATATCAGGGCATATTCGAATAATCATTTCTAAACTTTTTCAAATATGCTCAGGAAAGGAACTTTTATACTAATGAAAACCAAGATTCAGGATATGACCTCCGGTTCACCGGGACGGTTGATCATTCTTTTTGCAATTCCACTGATGCTGGGAAATATCTGTCAGCAGCTTTATACAATGGTGGATACCATGGTTGTTGGCCAGGTTGTAGGTGTGGAGGCTCTTGCCGCACTGGGTGCTGTTGACTTTCTGATGTGGGTTGTCACAGGAATATCCACAGGACTCACTCAGGGATTTTCTATTCAACTCTCCCAGTATTATGGGGCAAAGGATTTCGAAAATCTGCGTAAATCTCTGGCTCACAGTTACCGGCTGACCGCATTCATCGCAGCCGGAGTATTGATTCTCAGCCAGTCATTTGCCTCGCTGGTATTAACAGGGCTGCATACACCTTCCAATATTATCGGAATGTCTCTGTTATATCTGCGCATCATTTTCTGTGGAATCCCCGCTACAGCAGCCTATAATATGTTTGCCTCTGCCCTAAGGGCTATGGGAAACAGTAAAACACCGCTGACCGCAATGATCATCGCATCTGTGCTGAATGTCTCACTGGACATCCTTTTTGTGGCAGGCTTCGGATGGGGTGTGGCAGGAGCAGCAATCGCAACTGTGATCGCACAGAGCTTCTCCGCTGTTTACTGTTTCCTGATTTTACGCAGAATTGATATCGTTCATCTGACCAGAGCAGATTTTATGCCTGCCTCCGGCATGAATGCCCGCCTGATGAAACTTGGTATTCCTGTTGTATTCCAGAATATCATCATCGGTGTGGGCGGTCTGGTAGTGCAGTATGTGATCAATGGCTACGGTTTCCTTTTTGTGGCAGGATTTACAGCTACAAACAAGCTTTATGGTCTGCTGGAAATGGCAGCTATTTCCTATGGATATGCCATCGTTACCTATGTGGGTCAGAATCTGGGAGCCGGAAAGATTGACAGGATCAGAAAAGGCGTCCGCAGCAGTATGCTGCTTTCCCTGCTTACCTCACTGATCATTTCTGCTGCCATGTTTTTATTTGGAAAAAATATTCTCTCACTTTTCATCTCAGGTGAACCGCAGCAGACGCAGGAGGTACTGGCAATTGCTTTTAAATACCTTTCTATTATGGCTGCCATGCTTTGGGTTTTGTACTTCCTGTACGTGTACAGATCTGCACTTCAGGGGCTGGGAGATACCTTAATGCCTATGGTAAGTGGTATGGCTGAATTTGTCATGCGTATCAGTGCTGCACTGATTCTTCCCCATTTCATCGGACAGGACGGTATTTTCTTTGCAGAGATTGCAGCATGGAGCGGAGCCACTGTGATCTTATGCATCAGTTATTATGCACGGATGCATAAATATCATTAAAACAAAACAGGCACATAGTCCCGGATATCCGGTATATGTGCCTGTGAAACGTGTAAAATTATGTAAGATTCTTAATCCATTTATATTTCTTATAATGTTTATAGACCACTGGCAGTTTAATGATCTCGTCCAGATTGAGTACAAAGTAGACAACCATAACCGGCAGTTTCAGGATAAATGCGCAGATGCATCCCAGAGGAACAATGATACACCACAGAGTTACAGAATCACACAGCATTCCAAATTTGGAGTCTCCGCCTGCTGCGAAGATTCCTCCTATTGTCATACAGTTTACTGATTTTCCTGCGATGTAATAGGAAGAGATCAGCAGCATTTTTTGCAGATATCCGCGGGCTGTCGGGGTGAGATCTACCATTTTTGTGATAAATGGGGATAAGGCAATCAGGACAAGGCCTGATACAATTCCTGCAATAATCGCAGTTTTGGTAAGTGTCTCGCCTACCTCTTTTGCTTCCTGCAGGCGGTCTGCACCAAGACGGTTTCCCACTATGATACTGCCTGCATTTCCAAGTCCGAGGCAGAAGCATACAACAAGATTTTTGGAAATATTCGCTATTCCATTGGCGGCAACAGCATCCGTTCCCAGATGTCCCATGATCACAGAATACATGGAAAAACCTATTCCCCATGCAAGATTATTGATCAGTAACGGAACTGTTTTCTGCCAGAAACGGCCAAATAACTTTTTCTCACAGCTTCTGAGACTGAATTTCACAGCTCTGATCCTGCACAATACATAACCAACACTCCACAGGAACTGCACAACTGTTGCAAGTACGGTTGCCAGTGCAGCACCTTTAATCCCCATCTTCGGGAAGCCGGACAGGCCAAAAATGAAAACAGCATTCAATGCGATATTGAGAATTACCATAACCCCATTGATCAGGGTACTCATATTTACTGCACCACAGTTCTTCATCATTGCCAGGAAAATCTGTGCAATTCCCGAAAACACATAGGAAATGCCGATGACTCTTAAATACTCACTTCCCAGAACGATCAGAGTTTCCTCATTTGTCAGGATTCTCATGAGCTGTTCCGGAAAGAAAAGGGTTCCTGCCAGAAATACTACTGCAATACATCCACAAATCTTTGTCACAAGGCTGAACACCTGGGAAATACCTGTGTAATCCCCTTTTCCATAATATTGTGCCACAAACATATTCTCGCCTGCCATAAATGCAAACATAAACAGATTAAATACAAAAGTAACCTGTGTGGCCAGTGATACGGCTGACATGGCATCCTGACTTAACTTTCCCAGCATGATCGCATCACATGCTCCGACCAGGGCTGTCATGAACTGCTGAAGTGCGATTGGAAGTGCCAGCCTGACTATTTCTTTTCGTAAACTTCGTTTACGCTCATCCATTATCTTTTTTTGCTCCTGTATAAAATATTAATGATACTCATCAGTCAATTTTCAGAATCATATTCAGGATTCTTCTTGCGCTGAAACGGATCTCTTCTTGTTAAAGCTCTTTCGTTAAAAATGCAAAAGGTTCTTCATCCTGCAGGAAATGCAGAAGCTGATATGCGCACATGATCGCTACATTTTCCTCTTTCAGGATTCTCTTTACTTCTTCTCTGTCAGCAAGTACAACTTCAATTTCCTCTGTGTCTTCCTGTGCATCTTTACTGATTTCACCTTCCGCATATCCATAAACAGTTGCGCAGGATTCATCTGTCATGCCAACCGTTGTGAAATAAGGTTTCTCAAATGCAGGATCTACTTTCAGCGGTGCGAATTTCAGTCCTGTTTCCTCGTACATTTCTCTTACTGCACCCTCATGGAATTCTTCGTTCGATTCTACCAGACCTGCCGGGAATTCATAGATGTATCCGCCGATTGCATATCTGTACTGACGTACCAATACAACCCTGTCTTTTTTCTCTCCGTAAAGACTGTAAATAATTACACCATCCGGAGTATTTTTACCTGTTTTTATTTTTAATTCGTTAATACTCTTCGCACGGGATGCCACAAAATATGACACAGGAGTGTTGTGAATGCTTGTTGCATTTAAATGATACAAATTCAAAAATTTACAGTCTGTCAGTTTCTCAATATTATGTATCTGTCCCATAATGGATACTTCCTTTCGCTATTCATAAACCTCACATTCTGATGTTTATATCGTCTGTTTTATCTTACCATATTATCGTATCTTTTTTAAGTCTGTCTGAAAATTTCCGTAATTATTTTTTGCACATAAAAAAAGAACAGCCACAGATTTTTCATCATACGACTGTTCTTCTTTTTTATTTATTGGATTGCCAATTTATTCTTTATCAGATATAAAATCAATCTCCCTTGAGAACTACACGGATTCTCTTATAGATCAGGAATACGATCAGGGATGTCAGAGCATATTTGAATATGTTGAATGGGAAAATGATCATTGCTGCAAATGTAAGAAGATTATTTACAGAACTGTGTACTGCACTTCCCATTTCGATAAATGCTTCTACCGGCATTCCAAAAGCCTTTCCGTATGCCGGAAGTAACACGAATGCATTGATAAAGCATGCAACTACTGCTGTAAGTACGGTTCCAACTGCCATTCCGATCACTGCATGTTTTCTGCTCTTAACAGATTTATAGCGGTAGATCAGACCTGCCGGAACTGCAAATGTACATCCAAAGATGAAGTTTGCCACATCGCCTACACCTGCTGTCATAGAGCCCTTTGTTACCAGATGCACAAGAATCTTCACCAGCTCGATCAGTACACCTGCGATCGGTCCCATTGCAAATGAGCCAACCAGTACCGGGATTTCTGAAAAATCCAGCTGATAAAAAGTCGGTGCCAGGAAAGGAAGCGGAAACTCCAGATTCATTAAAATTCCTGCGATAGCGCCAAGCATGGCTATCTGTGTAACGGTTCTCGTCTTACTCCTTGCCATCGCATTTCCATTTCTTAATACCTGTTCACTCATACTGTTTCTCTCCTTTGAAATTATTCTTTATGGATATGTCTCATACCCTGTTAAAAGAAAATTCCACAAGCTTTTTATATAATGAAGATTTTCTTCAACATATAAAAAACCCCGGATCATATCCGGGGTAATGAGCACGTATGGTAAATATCGCGTGTTCTTCTCTCATCCAGACTATACTGTCGGTTCTGGAATTTCACCAGATCAGCCGCCGAAGCGGGTCGCGGACTATAACCGCCGGTAGGGAATCTCAGCTGATGCTGATCACCACAACCCCGAAGAATTTTCTTTTATTTGCGTCTGATTATACTACATACAGGCATTTATTTCAATATCATTTGTGACTTTTTTCTGAGTTTTATTTCCATTTAATCAATATTGTTAACCCTACAGCCCGCTAATACAACAACAAGCGTGTCTCCACCCTCGGTATTCTCAAATGAACTGGTTCCAAGCGGCAGACCGGTTACTTCTACTGTATCATCCTCGAAAACATCATCCAATTCTCCATTATAATAAACAGAATACTGCTGTTCTTCTCCATCTATCAGATTTAGCCATGTCAGATAATGTCCTTCTTCCATTTCCTCTTCCTGAACCTGTATTACGTATGCGTCCGAAATTCTCATCAGCTTATCACCATATCTGGATGGATTTTTGTTGATATGGCGAAAATCCAGTTCTGCATCTATCATTTCATCCGGTATTACCAGTTCTGGTGAAGCAGGGAAAAAATCATCATGTTCTTCCAGAAAAGTTTCCGCCTTCTCCGTTAATGTATACTCTGTACTGCATTGATCCTGTATATATGTATACAGATCCAATGCTGTATAGCTTGCGCCTGTATTCTCTGAGGCATATACATTTAAACTGTCCAGAGGTGTTACTCCCTGTAAAATAACCGCTGATAATGCTGCTATTGCAATCCTTTTCATAATTGTTTTTGCTGCCATAGTTATCCCCCTTTTCTTTTGTAACATTTACCATTAATTATATCTTCGCTCTTTCTTTAATATCCTCTACAAATGCTGTAGCTATTTTCTTTCTGTTGGAATATACAACCGCTTTGTTCCCGCTTCTCAGACATATCGTTATTTTATAATTTGAGCCTGCCCATATAAACAGAAGAACACATATGATCATTCCAGGATTAGAAAAACAGGAAATCACTGCCAGACAAATGAAAAATATATAATATCCTGGTATTTTGTAGTTCATAAGTATTGCCGTAATATCTTCATAATAGATCACAGGAATCATATTCTTCTTTACCGGCTTTATATCTATAGTCAGCTTTTCGTGATCAGCAAGAATTGTGCTGTAAATCCTTCCCGTCAGCCACGATAAATAAATTCCTCTTGAAGAACTCATGGTATACTTCATATTCTGCTTTGTCACAGCATTTTCTTTTTCCTGTGTAGGCTGTGTTTGAGTTTCCAGTGCTTCCATATTACTTTCCCCTCTTATTTCAGTTTTTACCGACCAATGTCAGCAGCAGTGCAATGGGTATTGTCACAAATCCTGCAACCATACAGATAATAAAACGTGTCATGTAGAAGTATGTTGCATTGGAATAAACATACACTTTCTTAGACCACCATATCTTATTAGTCGCCCAATATGCTGCCGCTATGTAAGCGATCATAAGTATTGCTGCCATAGTTTTCACCTCACTTATGTACAATCTTCAGTAATTCATTTAGAGGATTGTTATAATTCACTCATCTTTATTACACTCATTATACCCTTCTCTTATCAGCTTTTCATTCACTGACAGTATATGTTTTACGCCACAGCAACAATAGTTTTCTCACTTATGGCCAAACGTTATTTTTGTTCCTTACAGTAACGTAGCCAACTATCAAATATAAAATTTACAATCTTCTTTGATAATTGACGAACTCCTGAGAATATGCTTTAATGGGTTTAGTATAAATACTTCAGGAGAACAAACATAGTTCTCAACTACGCATCTACACCAATGATACATTGTATCATATCTCACAAAAAGAAATGGAGGAACACAAATGGGTCTTATAGCTATCAGCAGTCTGATGCTCTTGGGCGGTATGTATCTGATGATCGCATTCGCATGGTGGCTTCTGCAGATCATTGCCAACTGGAGAATCTTTACCAAAGCAGGAGAGGACGGATGGAAAAGTATTATTCCAATATATGGCGATTATATTTCTTATAAAATCGCATGGCAACCTGCATATTTCTGGCTGACATTGGTTCTTGGAATCGTATCTTCCTGCTTACAGGGAACTCTTGAAACAAACGACAGTTTAATGATCTCCATGATCATCGTACTGATCAAAATCATACTTGCCATAATCAGCATTATATACAGTGTTAAGCTTGCAAGAGCTTTTGGCAGAGGCACAGGATTCGCCATTGGCCTTATTTTCTTACAGCCAATCTTCATGCTGATCCTTGGCTTCGGCGATGACAGATATTATGGGGCAGATAAATAAGTATATATTAAATGGAAAATCCCCGGAACTTACGTTCCGAGGATTTTTACATATATACAGATTACAGTTTATTATAGAATTCTGTTGTCAAAATATTCTTTTACCGTTTCACAGCAAAAATCAGAATTGTCAGTCCACTGGAGCAGACAGATAACTTGCCAGACAATATCCAGATGAACCTTGATAATACACAGAAATAAATCCGTTTCCGACATCTCCGAATGTAGCAACGGCTGTTCCCAACGGAATCTGACAAATTTCAGCAGCATTTACATCTGGATTTGTGCGAAGAGTAATACTTTCATTGCAGTTAATCACATAACGTGTATGTGGAATCGGAGCACCTTCTGTTGGTTCTTCATATTTAGTAACCTGAGTAAGCGCAATCCATCCGTATGTTCCATTATAATTTGTATAGCCCCATGAATTTCCATTGGAAGCCACTGCTTCCTGAGTTACAGTCAGAACTGTTCCGTTTGGAATCATGTCTGGAAGAACTTTATCATACTCCACTCCTGCGCCACAGCGCATGTTTACACCGCCATCTGGGGCTGTTACTTCTACATCATACGAATTGCTGCCTGTCGGAATATCCGATGGCGAAAGGAATTCTATCTTATTATCAAATTCAGTATAATTTTCATTCTCACCAAGCTGTCTTGATTCTATTTCCGTCTCTGTTATAGCATTTCCACTCTTTGTAACACGAGTAATTCTCTGACATCCCTGTTTTCCCCATACAAAATACATCCCATTTCCATCAGGGGCTGTATAAAACATGCCTTGATCTCCCACTGTGCCAATCATACTTACATATTTTCCATCTTGCAGTGTATAAATATCATTTACCCAGTCTGCAAGACACGTGCCATGTGAGATAATCAGTTCCCTAATTCCATCCTGATCAATATCATATAATGCCACTGAAATACCTAAATTTCCCGCAGTCGCTCCTGCATCTGCTATCACACTTTCATATGTAGCGTACTCTGGCATATTCTTATAATTTATTGGATTGGATGCCATAACATCAGTACTTCCAGAAAATGCAATACTGCTTAAAAGTAGCGCACTGGTAACAACTGATATTTTTAATAAATTTTTCTTTTTACTCATAATATTTTTCTCCCTATATTGCTTTTTATAGATACTCCATAATCAATCACCATTAAAAATCTGGTCTATCTTTCGTTTCCAATCACCTTTTTGTTTAACCTTATCTTTCTCTGTCAACTTTACTTCTGTTCTTCCCTTTTCTTTTACATCTGATATTTCTTTTTCATATAAAAATCCATATCTGTCCTTTAATGTTACATGAAATATTGAATATTCGTCATAGTCATCCGGAATTTTTACTGAAAAACTTTCTTTTTTAGGATTCACTTTATGCGCTGCATTAATTTCTGTTCCTTCACCTACAGTAATATAAACTTCATTTATAATTTGTCCTGTTTCGTTTATGATTGTAAGATATCGTTCGTCTTCTTTTTTTTCAGCAATATCATTTTCTACACCTGATTTGTCTTTCGTTTTAGACAAATTTCCACATGCATATCCTCCTCCAAAAATCAATGTTGCTACCAACAAAGCTACTGCAATACTTGCTATTATTTTCCACATTAATTTTCTCCTGTTGAATTTAATTTCTGTATTTTTTCTTTTGTTTTTTGATTTTCATTTTTTGAACTATGTAAACTTTATTTCTGAGAATCTTGAATCTGATGATTTGTGTCTGAGGTCTTAGATATTTCTTTTTTACAATTTTGTTTTTTTACAGTTGATATTGTCTGTTTTCCATAATCAGTTAGCTTCTCGCCTGCTAATCTAGCCTCTTTCCCAGCCTCATAAATGTTGTCTTTCATTCCCATAAAAGTACGTTGTGCACATTTATGATAATATGGAAGCATCTCCTGAATCGCCGGTTCAATCACCAGATAAAGTATAATCCCAACTGCTGCACCCATTGCATAAACGGTTCCCCATATATTTCCCATAGCTACATTCAAGCTTATGATTTTAAAAAATCCACAAAGAACTATAAATGCCATACATCCAACGCTTAGAATTTTTAAACCTAGCCAGGATAAAATCATTGCCAATACAAAAAGCATTCTGCAGTCAATATATGTCCCTATAATAGGAATTTGAAATTCCCGACTGGACAAAATACTCTGAATAAATGAAGACAATAATAAAACTGACAATATAAAAAAAATCCAATCTGTACAATCTGACATTCTCTGCAACCCTTTAAACCTAATAACATAAGCTGAATATATCACAATTGCCATTACAGTTGAAATAAGATCTGGTTTTATGGAGATCGTTGCATGTTCTGATTTCCAGTTAATAAAAGATAATAAAACTGCAATCAGCATACCGATTATGGAACCGGCTGTAACTACTTTAGTTTTTATGGCTTTACTGGTATAAATTTCTCCATTACAACCATATTCCTCTATAAATTGTTCTCTCGCCAGCTGTTGTGCTTCTTCTTTTGTAGAGGCTTTAACTCTATACGATTTTCCTTGTAAATTAACAATTTTCCCTTCTGTATGTATTAAATATTTCATAGTTTTTTCTTCTCCCTCAGTAATAATTTTTTACGTCTTTCTAAGTTGAACTTCAATGTGTTACTTATTTATGCTAAAACGGGAAGAAAAATATTTCCAAATACTTTTCTCCCCATTTTGTTCGCAACACTTCTATAAAAATTAATAGAAGTTCAAAAGAATTAAATCTTCTCTCCCGTTATATAAACTCTATTCTTGCTCCTCAAATTTCTCTTTAATTTTTTCAACAGTCCTATTCTTAATTCTTTTTCCTATTATTTTTACTTCACTTATTATTTCATTCCTCCATTCTCCAGAAAATTTTGGCTCATTATCCATATTATCCCAAGAAAAATCACCAGAATTATAATCATACTCTTCATATAAATCGTAGTTTTTTTTTTGTAACAAAATAGCTTTTCTGCTATTTTACACCTTTCTATCCCCTTCTCATCTATTTTTTTTCTTAATTGTAGATTTTTTTCTAATGTTTCCATATCCGGAACTCCTGTAGACGTTTCTATAAACACTGCGTCTTTTTGTTTAACCATATTAAGATAATCATGATTTATGTTGAAAATACTTCCATATCCACAGGAACTGATTTTTTTTATTTTTTCCGTCTGAATGCGATATCCAAAGTAAAAAAGAGTATCTGGTTTAATGCTTTCCAAATAATTATTTATAATTTCAGTTTCTGTATTTTCCTTCTGCATTAATGCTTCAAATTCTGTCCACTCATCTGTAACAATGGCAAAATTAATATAATATTTCACGTTTTCCTTTGTTGCAGTAAACTTTTTCTTTAATAAGAAATACGTATCTGCACTTTCGGGAATCTTGCCATATCCTCCTCTGACTATTCCATTTTCAAAACACTGCTGTATAAATGGATTTATTTTATCGCAACTTGGTTCCTGTAAATCAATATCATACGAAGAAGTTTCAACTTTACCAATATGATATCCTGCCGGAGAACCTTCATAACTACAATAATAATAGATTTGCATAATATCCACTCCCTATTCATCAAATTTCATAGGATCCTGAAGAATGCGATATCCTTCTCCTGATTTTTTTAATTTCTTCAATAACAGTTTTTTCTGATTTTGATAATCTTCAGGACTTGAATGTTTTAAAAAAAGTTCCATCATTGCTTCTATAATCCAGTCCCATAAACTTTTCTTTAATATACTTTTTTTATTTTTTTCGGAAAGGTACATGAGATATGTCAACAAATATACTAATGGTTGCTCACAATGCTTGGGTTCTGGTTTTCTGCCAGCATTATCATCAAAACAATAAATCGCCTTTTTCGGAGTGCCAAACTGACGATTTATCTTGACATCACCACTTTCTCTATCTCTTTCAAAATGACTAAAATATGCCTTTCCAAGTGTAAAAATCGGAGTAATAGCAACTTCATACTTGGTCGGATTTTTTTTAAAGTATCTAATTAATTCTTCATATGATTGCATTGTTGCAGTAAGTACCTTATCCATTTTATTATCTTTCAAATATCTCTCACACTTCAGTGGAACAAATAGCACTAGCATTCTCTGTGGACGAGCCTTTTCCAAAGCCATTTTTATCATTTCTCCTGTCCTATGACAAAAATTGCGTCGTTCATTATATTTTCCCTCTTCTTCCATCATATGTGGCGTATCAATAGCAATCATTAAAACCTGACTTTTTTTCATCGTTTCAAACAAAAGATTCTCGTGTTCCTTATCGGCTAACCACTCTCCTGGATAATCCACAAAATTAACCTGCATACTGTCCCGCTTATCTTTAATTCCTACTTCCAATGAATATGTCGTCATCTCTGCTGTAGGATTACTATCTGGTGAAAAAGTACGATTGTCGCTTCCAAGAAAATATTCTTCTATCTCATTATTTTTTTCTTCTAAAATACTTAATGTTTCTAAATCAGCATAGGACATAGTCAGATCAGTTTCTGCAAACTGTTGTTCAAAATTTGATTTCATGGCAGCAAGAACACTAGTCTTTCCACAACGGCGCCCTCCAACCATCATAACCTGTACTTTTAATGCATTTTTCGCAGCCATTACTCTACCTCCATATATGTAAATTCAAATTGATTTTTATCATCATATTTGCGAATTTTATTCACCAGAAAATTCCATTTATCACTAACACCTTTTTGTTGCTGATATTCAAGATATTCATCTTCCCAGATACATGGTATAGAATCTTCATACAGGTATCTCCATTCATCTGTTACTTCTCGTTTTCCATCTTTAGCACATACAATACGGTCATAAAAATCCTTTACTACAGCCCATAATGCACTATTAGGATAACTATATAAGGGTTCCAGTTCTTCTTTAATTGATTTGTAAACAATTTCCAGATTATGTTCCAGCCAGAATATAATATCGTCCGCCTGTTCTTCTTTTTTCTTTCCCTTTATAGTCACCTGTCCAAGCACACTTAAATCAATGACATCTAAATGATTTCTTACACGATAAATCAGATAACTCTCCATTTTCAAATCAAAATCAGCTAATTTTTTTAGTGCCTCCACGATTAATTTATATCTGGGATAACCACTGAGATAGGAAATCATTTTTTCTAGCCATTCATCTTCATTTTCTGTTGATGCATTAAATAATCTTCCAAGTTTTCCCTGGGTTTCATCTGCGAGACAATATAAAACGTCCTGTTTCATTTTCTTTACCAGATCATGCAAAGTAACATTCAATTTAAGAAAATCATCAATAATAGCAATGCGTATCTGATTTGTGAATATTTCATATACATTAAGCTGATTCTTTGTTCCCACATTTAATACTTCCATAACAGTTTCTTTTTCAGGAACCAACTTTAATATATTTTTTAATTTTTCTTCTGACGCTGTTTTTAAACTTTCACATACATTCCGTCTTTCTTTTCCATAAGGTCCACCTTCTAAATACAATTCCCGTACAGAATTAGTCATTTCACCTATAATATCAACGATTTTACTGTCAAATTCTCTCTTTGCATCTTCATCCACAGATGCTTTAAATGTTTCCCCAATCCTATTTGCAATAAGATGATATTCCTGATAAAGCCTATACAGGCTTTTTTCCGCCTTACCTAATAATACGTCATCCATTTCCGGTAAATTACTTGATAACTTTTCAAGAACAGGAACCAGAAGTTTTTTCTCTACAGTTTCTTTATCTTTACAATCCACCCGTAATTTATCCGCAACCGGGAAATCCGGCATTTTTTTCAATGTTTCCATAATAAACGGAATTCCTGCTGTATTATTAGAGACATCACTGTTTACTTCATTAATAATCCAGAACAACATACGTCTGGTATAATCTGCTGTCATTTTTTTACTTATATCATTTACAATATCAATGTCATCCTGTTCAATACGAGGACGCTGTGCGTCCGGACGCGTCATCAGCAAAATAACATCACTGTCATTACTTACTGTCTCCAACATCTGCTCCCGAATATCAAGTGCCGTTGCTCCCAGACCAATTGTATCTACAAGTACTATTTTCCCGCAGTCTTTATATGGAAATGCACACAGGATATTAGCAACTTTCACTCCAAGATATGTAAAATACTTCTGCTCTTTATATTTACTGTTATACTGAGCAACATAACTTTCAATTTCCTCTGCCGGTATTTTCTTTACACTTCCAAGCAACGGGATTACTTCCGCACTATGTTCTATATATTTTTCAAGCTGTAAATATAAAGACTGTTTCTGAGCACTTGTAATATCTATTTTTGACTGCAATTGTTTCTGTTTCAGTTCCTCAATCTCATCAACTGAATCTATCTCATAAACATCTTTTCCAAATATTTCACTCAAATATTTATTTACAATATCTTTATATTCTTTTCGTGTATAAAATGTAATTTCCGCAGTTACAGTATCATCGCCAGAATTTGTGATAATTGATTTTGCACCTGTACAGTCCTCTCCATTCGAAGAGGGAATAATCTCTCCAGAAAGTCCACTTATATTCTGCATTACAAGACTTTTTCCCTGTCCTGCACGCCCTACAAAACTAATATGTATCTGTTTTCTTGAAAATCGGATTTTCAACTGTTCCAGTAAATCCTGAACATTATCATAATAATTATGAAATGTTGCTGTATCAATTGTCCTCAATTGTTCAAAAATAGTAAGATTTTCTTTTGCTATGCAGACACTGCTTTCAAGATTTTTTTCGAGCATTTCCTGACATGTGTTTTCCAGATCCGCAACCACCTTATTTATTTGGGTTAATCGTTGCTGCATTTGTATAATCTGCGGTATTTTTTCCTGCCTTTTTTTCACTATCTCATTAATTTTTTCGGCTATATCCATATTAAATCTCCCTCCCATTTTACTATTAAACGAATTTTCTACATCCGTTTCACCCTGAGAACTATTTTCCAATTCTCAGATTTTCCTCATACTTAATCCGTTTTCCGATATACTATTTGATAGTTTTAAATAATTTGTATTTACGATAATAATTTTACGTCTTTTAACACCTATTGTAAAGTAATTTGTCGAAATATTATTAACGTAATATGGAATTAAAGGAGATGCAAAATTGTTTGATGTATTAGAAAAAATAACCTCTTTACGGGAAGAACGGGGATGGACAACATATCGTCTTTCCAAATTGTCCGGTATTCCACAATCTACTATTTCCACGTGGTACCGGAAAAATCTTATGCCACCCATAGACAAACTTGAAATTATATGCCAGACCTTTGGTATTACTCTGGCAGAATTCTTTAATGATACAGATGTTCTGGTTTCCATGACTGAAGAAGAAAAAAATATGCTGTCACAGTGGAATCTGCTGACTCCTGCTCAGAGAGCAGCTGTGATAAATATTATCGGTCTGCTACTGTCCAGTGATTGAACCTTCCCTGGACAATAGCAATTTGAACTTCAATATTTTTCTTTTCCTTCATTGCTTATTATAACTTACTCATCTTTTCATTTCATTCACTGGCAGTATATATTTAATGCATATTGATCTATTGCTGCCCGCATACTGATATTCACAAAATATTTTAACAGGATATATCCAAACCCCATTGCCAGAAAAAATAGAATAAGATCAAGCAGATATTCTTAATTGAAGCAGTGCTTACTTGATTCGGTTAAATTCTCATTATCAAAGAATCACGACCACCGGCTTAGCTGATGGTCGTGATTCTTCTTATACCGAAAGATTTAATTCAAGATAATAAACTATCCCGTTTATTATCCGCTCTTTTTTCTTTCTTCTACTTTTCTATAATTTTTTTATTTAATAAAAGTGTGATTGTGGATAAAATCCATGTGTAATCGTAGTCTCATATTTGTCTGCTGAAGACCACCCAATAAGTTTCTGATCACAATAGGATTTCTCAGTGACCTTAATTCCATTTCCGGAAACTACAAATGTCAATGTATGTCTTTCTCCATCTGAACATGTAAATTTAGCCGTTGCCTTCTTTCCGTTTGAATCAATAATTGCAGTAATATTGTTTCTATCCATCTTAGGCATATGTACAGAAACTTTCATTTTGTTTCCACTGATACTTGTAATATTCAAATAGAATCCACCATTAGAAAAGGCCCATAATTTTTTCACTTTAAACTTTACCGGATTCTCAGATACGCTGGTTTTTGTATTCAATTTCGAATTTCTGTTAACTGTTGTATTGTCATATAAGACAGGTGCCTTTTTGTATTCCGCTCCACCAGTCAGATTTTGCAAAATATTCTTGTATGATTTAAAACTAATTGCTTTACCAATTCCGTTAAAGTAAGTAGTATTTCCTGTATATCCGGAATAAATCCTTTCTGCTTTTTTTGATACTTTTCCCCGGGAATATTTCAGATATGTATACACTGTACTTCCATATTTCAATCCCGTTCCAACATTAACAAATACACCTTTTGAGGCATATATCTGTCCCATTTTATAATATCTGTCAAAAGAATAAATACATTTGACTTTTCCATTCACGTAACTATATAATTTGTAATCGTAATTGTAATTCCATTTTTTTGTACATACATATAATTCCGGAATTGAATCATTATTAATATCAGTCAGTCCAAATTTTAAATTAGAAGGTGCGATATAAGTACTTCCATCCCAGTTTACTGATTTTGATAAAAATGCCGCATAAGCTTTCTTTGCAGTTGATGCTGAAGCGGCCTGAACCTCCTGTGAATTTATCTGGAATATCCCTGATACTGTTAATGTCATCACTGATATCCATATTAAAATCTTTCTTATAAAATCTTTTTCTCTGCTCATTTTCTATTGCTCCTTTATACAAATTCAGGCGGATAAAATCATCCACTTTTAGTTAAATATATAAACCATTATCTGCTATAAACTTCTTTGCATCCTGTATTGTTTTATTAACAGCATATTCATTTACAATATTATTATCTGTAACCTCATCTTTAAATACCAGCTTAGTTTTACACATTTTAAAGAGCAGACCTACCAGTAGCACTGTATTTTCTGTAATAGTCCTTTCTTCTTCTGTAAAATCATCCCAAAAAACTTTTCTTTTTTCAACAACTATCCTCTTTAGTTTTTCGAAATGTCTTTGATAACATGCATTTACCGTAATCAAACTATTATTAAAGTTCATTGCCACACAGTAAAGTTCATTTAAATAACTACATATTTCATTTACCTCATTTTCCGCTTTCAACATCTGTGCCCATGCTTCATCAGCTTTATCAGACAATGAACCACCCACAATATTAAAAATAACTCCACCTACCAGCAATCCAACTCCTAATGTCGATGCGCCTAAAATTGTACTTCCAAGTGCCATTCCACCGCCTCCGGCAGCTAATGATCCTCCGCCAAGTGCCGCTAATGTAGCATTTGTGGCAGCAACACCTGAAAGACTTGCTATCGCAGTTCCTGTAGATGCTGTTCCCAAAGCCATTACTGCAGCTGTAGTAGCACCTGCCGCCGCAAATCCTCCTGCTGTTCCAACAGCAGCACCTGTAATACCTCCCAGAAGAACACCTGCACCAACTGATACATTCTTCAATTCTTCAGCATCATATTTCGGTAATTCAACATCATTCTTCTTATATCCTTTAAATTCTGGTCTTCCCTGAATTCTTTCAAGTACATCTGAGAATTGTTGAAAACTCTTTAAAATAGTCAGCTCTCTTGTTCCTACTTCATCCATTTTACTACAGGTAATTCTGTTTTTACTTTCAAATTTTTCAATATTAGCTTTATGTCGCGACTCCGCCCTTTTCATCGTATCATTTGCATCCTTCATCTTTGATGCACCTTTTACTCCATTAACAACACCTGCTACCCCTGCGGCTGCAGCTAATCCCCCTAAAATAAATGGTATTGGCATATTTTTCTCCTTCCTATTTTTTCATTTTATTACAAGCATCATAATTTGCTTTATAATATTCTTCCAGTGACATTGTGTCTTTAAAAAATTTCTCATAACACTCATCAACTCTGCACAATAATGGTCTGAAATCATATATTGAACACAAATTCCCAACTAAATATTTGCATGTTCCATCTCCTTTGTCCAATTCACTATATATTTTTGATTTACCAAGATTTCTACAGCAACACCCACATTTATCACATTCAAACACTATTCAAATACCAACTTTCCATGTTTATTTGACATATGTTCATTAAAATCTCCCTCCCATGGTTTCTTAATTCCTAGTTTTTCAAATTCTTCAAGCAACAATCTGTTCAGTTCTTTTTCTGACTCTGCCTTTACAAATACTGTTATAACCTTTTCAAACTTAGAAGTTTCTTTTTTATACTGTTCCAAATCAATCTGTCTCAACTGTTCTAAATACTGTACCAGCAATTCATTGATTCTTTTATATGCATCAAGCTGCCTTTGAACAGCGTTTGACAAGCCTACTCTGATACAAACTTCTTTCAAAACTAATGTTGTCAATCTTACCCATGCACATAAATTCATGCGCATGAAAAATGCCAAAAAGTTCCCGCCGGATCTGATTCCTGCATCAATCCCATCTATTACACATAACGTACCATTTCCGATCAAAAGCATCACTCGCAAATCCGCATTTTTAGAAGTAGGAATACACTCTTTAAGTGGTTTATGATATTGAATATATCTTCTTAACATCCAAATAAGCCGAATTGTCAGTTCTGTAACTATTACAGGAATAGCCTGTGCCATTCCAAACCTGAAATCATATCCCTGTGTAAATGCTATCTGAGCAATTTCTGCCAGATTCTTCTTTTCATTTTTATAATTAAAGCTTCCATTTTTACAAAAACCAAAGAATTCATAAAACGGCATTACAATACCGGTTCCTCTGCCATGTGCTCCTGAACTTCCCGCTATATCAGACATTAAATGAATGATCCAGTTAGAAACTCCACACATTATTTTCATAATAAAATTTCCACCTTTTAATTCAAATGTATCAGTAGAAATTGTGACTAAGCGTCCATTTACAACAAACGTTGATTTTGAAGCAAATTGATTCAAAATCGAAAAGAACAATCCCACAACATCCGGAGAATGTGCCAAAGACATCATATGATGAGTTTTTGGTGCAATATTAAACAGATCATTGACATCCCCTGGCTTTCTCTGATCATAATTTACTCTTGAATTTCGCTCTAAAAATCCGATTGCTGATTTAACATTATCCACATTTTTTTCCTTCGGATTCCAACCCATTTTTCTGGAAAAAGCCATTACTGCTTTATCAACTTGTTGATCTGTCCATGTTCCTAACGCACTATCTCCAGGACTTCCGACTCCAAATATATCAATCATTCCTCCAATAGCCCCACAGACTACCGCTGCAATATAATCATATTTATCACATCGGTCTTCACTTTGTAATAATTTTCGATTTGCTTCACTTAATTCAATTTTAATTTCTCTATTATCCATACTTTTTCCTTCATATTTTTAATAAATCTTCCATGGATTACTATTGATACTCTTACCATTTCTGAATATTCTCAGGGAATACGGAAATACAGTCAAGCGGATAAAATCATCCACTTTGCTACGTAGCTCTACAGCGAATAAATGCTTCGCAGTGGACTTACTTGATTCGGTTAAATAATGTAGATATTTTCTTAGTTATTATTTTATTGTATTTCTTACTTTATAATAGGTCAATTAGTCCCTAAAGTCAACAGGTCATTATGCCATAATTCTTATAAAAGGAGGTGTATATGTCACGTTTAAAAGAGTTACGCCGCGAGCGAGGCTACACGCAGATAAAAATGCAACATCTTACCGGTATTGATCAGAGTGATTATTCAAAAATTGAAAACGGCAAGCGGTACTATACCTTTGAACAATGCCGACGGATTGCTCTTGCACTCAATACAAGCATGGATTATCTGGCCGGACTCACGGATGTTAAGGATGCCTACCCGCGGAAGCCCTCTAATTCCTCCGCAGAATCAGCACCTGACAATAGTACTTCATAAGTCATTGTCGATTTGAAAACAAAGAACCTATGAATATATTCAGTATATACTCATAGGTTCTCAATTTCGTCCACCTTAGGTGAACTTTTCTTATATTTTCTACCCCACCTGATAATAAGAGTTATCTATAAATGTTTCATTTTCTGTAAATTCATCAAAATCCGAATATCCTGTGCTCCCCTTTCTCGTAACTACAACTTCTCCATCATCTGTCCATTCCAAAGAAAAAGAAACATTCTTTCCTTCTGCCTCTGCAACATATTTTCCCATTATTTTTCCCTGTGCAGAAACAACTCCACCATGTGTCATAGATCTAAAAGTAATGTTAATGGTATGATTTCCGCAATCATATACATCCATATTAATATAGCTTTCTGTGCCACCGCGGGTACTGATATATGTTCCCATTTTTCCAATAAAATCATCTTTGTTTTCACTTATCATTTGAGATGCCACATTTTTTTCAATAGATACTATTTTCATTTTCCAAAATGCTCCTGCCACAATTACCACAAAAGAAGCAACACATAATATACCTATTTTCATTCTATTCCTGCTCAGTCCACCCCAGGGGGTCTCATAAGTACTCAACGTCTTTTTTAATTCCTGCACAGAGTGGAATCTTTTTGCAGAATCTACTTGAATGCAGTGGCATATCACAGAACGCAACTTCCCCTTATAAATCACCTTATGATTCTCCAACATCTTTCCTGTCAGCATTTCATGCATTGTGACACCAATAGAATAAATATCACTGCCAATGCCGGTCTGACCATATCCATAATGCTCCGGAGAAGCATATTCTTTCGTTCCCAGCAATATTGTATCCTGACTTTCCTTTTCTTTATAACAACGTACTGTATCGAAATCTATCAATTTAATACTTCCGTCACTTCTCATCATAATATTGCCTGGCTTTATATCTCTGTGAATCAGTGGTGGATTCTGATTATGAAGCACTTCAAGACCAGCGCAGACTTCCTTTATTATGAAGATTACTTCTTTTTCTGAGAATTCACCGTTTATCTGTAGATATTCTGCCAGAGTTTCGCCATCTATATTTTCTTCTACAATATATGTATTTCCATCACAGTACAAAACATCATACACAGTTGTAAGATTCGGATGATGAATGCCCTTCAGCTTTAGATATATTTCTTCTAAATCTCGATCGTAATATGTTTTCAGAATACATACAGACTGACGTGGATTATAAAAAACTCTTTCTACTTTACTTTTAGATGTATCCCTTATCAAGTCCAGAACATGATATTGTGAAAAGAAAAACTGTTTTTCTATCGACTCCATATAATTTTACTTCTTATTCTTTTCTTTATCTAACAAACTCATTTTGGATCCACGTTTTTTTAATAGTTCCTCCACCTGATAAACATCCATGTGATTTCTGAGTCCAAACTCTATAATAGAATCCTCTTCCTGTCTTGGATAAAGTTCCTTATTTCCTGATGACTTTAACAGAAGATTGGTTTCTTCTACGGTTGCATTTAATGCAAATGCAACTTTAATTACAGTCTTTTTTGATGGACGTTTTTCTCCATTACGAATATAGTAGGTGAAACTTTTTCCAACCGCATTCCTCATGTAGAGTTCACTCATTTTAACGCCTTTTTCATCAAGTAAATGGTTAAGACATTCTCCGAAATCCAATTTCTGATCCTTATTTGCATTTATCCAGTCTTCCAGCTGTATACTATCTGTTATGCTTTTTAATTCATTCTCTAATTCTTCTGTCGTCTTTGTCATTTCATTCATTTTCTTTTATAAATCGCCCTTCTGGAGCATGTTTGAAAAATACTTTACGCAAGATATGCGTCACAATTTACGGAAAATTTTATCCGAATGAAGGCATCGTAGCGGATTACTGAAACCGAATTCGGGCAAAATATACCGCCAAGCGGGGCATACAGATTGTGGAAATGATTTTTCAAACACGCTCTAACACATCCTACATTGCTTCTGCTACATCTTCAAATATATCCAGCGTTTCAATCAGCGTATCACAATTTTTAACATTTGACTACTTCCATTTTAGCTGTTGTTGGCTATTATCAACTATAAAGTGAGCTTAAAATGAGAAGTTAAAGCGAGAAGATATGTACTGGCAAGCACTTTTTATACTCTATCAGCATTCTCCTCTAATTATACCACCGGAGGTTTTTTTCTGAAAGCTGAAGCAATGCTGACTCACCTGCATAGCAGGTGGTTTATTTGTTTTCCAAAGCTCCGTTTTTCGGATCAGCGAAAAACTCCACAATGGCAAACAGGGCTTTGCCCTAACAAAGCAAAAATACCCTTCCGTCATGTCATACGAAAGGGTATTTTATTTCAGACTATTTTATTTTTTGTAAAGCACAAACGCCTCATATGGATTCAGAATGATTTTCCTGTCAAATACTTTTCTTCCCATATTCGTAATCAGGCACTGAGCTTCTTCTGCGAATGTTTCCGGAAGTTCCATTTCCGCTTCCTGTGCACTGAAATTGCATACTGTGAGCAGCTTCTCTGATCCAAGCTTTCTTATGTAAGCGAATATCTGATCATGGTCGCGGTACAGAGCCTCAAATTCTCCGTACACAATGATGTCCATTTCTTTACGCAGACGGATCAGCTTCTGATAATAATGGAAAACAGAGTCCGGATCTTTTAACTGATCTGCTGCATTGATCTGCTGGTAATTTGGATTTACCTTGATCCATGGTTCCCCTGTAGTGAAACCTGCACCTGCGGAAGTGTCCCACTGCATAGGTGTTCTGGCATTATCGCGGCTTCTGAGCATCAGGCATTTCATCATATACTCCGGTGTCAGTCTGCCTGTCTCTGTCAGCTCAGTGAAATAATGAAGGCTCTCGATATCGCGGTAGTCCTCCAGCTTGTCGAAATAGATGTTAGTCATTCCAAGCTCTTCACCCTGATAAACATAAGGGGTTCCCTGCATCATATGAAGACAGGTCGCCAGCATCTTGGCTGAAATATCGCGGTAAGCAGGATTGTCATTTCCAAATCTGGATACACTTCTTGGCTGGTCATGGTTGCCAAGGAAAAGGCTGTTCCATGCTTTTCCTGCCAGTTCTTCCTGCCATTTGATCATGATCTTCTTGAACTCTTTGAAATCATACCGTTCTGTGGTCCACTTGCCATAATCACCGCCGCCGATTTCTACATGCTCAAACTGGAATACCATATTCAGTTCTTCTCTGTCATCACCTGCGTATTTCTGTGCTTCCTCAATGGTAACTCCTGAGGTTTCCCCCACAGTCATCACATCATATTTGGAAAGAACTTCCTGATTCATTTCATGCAGGAATTCGTGGATTCTTGGACCATGAACACTGTACGGACCGAAATCACCATACAATCCGTTATTCATCTCCCCGTCAGGAAATTCCTGATCTTTGGAGATCATGCTGATAACATCCATGCGGAAACCGTCGATTCCCTTTTCACACCAGAAGTTCATCATATCATAAACTTCCCGGCGAACCTTGTCGTTCTCCCAGTTCAGATCCGGCTGCTTCTTGGAGAACAGATGAAGATAATACATATCTGTCTGTGCGTCATATTCCCAGGCTGAACCGCCAAATACTCCGCCCCAGTTATTTGGTTCCTTACCATTCACCGGATTTCTCCAGATATAATAGTCGCGGTAAGGATTGTCTTTGGATTTACGGCTCTCGATAAACCAGGAATGTTCATCAGAAGTATGGTTTACAACCAGATCCATAAGAATCTTAATTCCTCTTTTGTGTGCTTCTGCAAGGAGAGTTTCATAATCCTCCATGGTTCCGTAATCTTTGTAGATCTTTCTGTAATCAGAAATATCATAGCCGTTATCATCCTGAGGAGACTCCAGCATAGGAGAAATCCAGAGAACATTCACACCTAACTCCTTCAAATAGTCAAGCTTCTCAATAATTCCTCTGATATCCCCGATTCCGTCTCCATTACTGTCTTTAAAGCTTTTGGGGTATATCTGGTAAACAACACTTTCTTTCCACCAGGTTTTCTTCATAAACGTAAGCCTCCTGTTTATATTTCTCAAGTTTATTGTTTATTGATGTGTTATTTTACTGCACCGGCAACAACACCGTTCATGATCCACTTCTGGCAGAAGATATATACGATCAGTACAGGTGCCAGTACAAGCAGATAAGAGGCAAATGCCAGATTATAGTCTACAGAAAACTGGCTCTTGAATACATACTGTGCAAGCTGTAAGGTCTGCTGGCTCTCATCACTTAAGAGTACCAGTGGCATACTGAAGTCGTTCCATGTCCACATAAAGGAAAGGATTGCTACTGTTGCTGTAGTTGGTTTTAATACCGGGAAAATGACCCGGCTGAAAATCTGGATGGGATTGGCACCATCGATCATTGCTGCTTCATCCAGTGCTTCCGGTATCGCCTTGATTGCACCTGTATAAAGGAAGGTATTCATGGGCAGACCAAAGATAACATACAGAAAAGTAATACCGTAAATATTATCCAGATGGAACGCATTTGCCTGTACAACCAATGGAAGCATGATTACCTGGAACGGGATAAACATAGCACTGATAAAGTAGTAGTACATAATGGAAAAGAATTTGCTCTTTTTCCTGTTTCTGGTTATTGCATACGCTGCAAAGGAGTTTGTGATCAATGTAAAGAACAGGTTGATCACTGTAATAAATGCAGTGTTAAAAAATTTCTGTGGAAAATTTGTCATCACCCAGGCATCTACGAAGTTCTGCAGACGCAGCTTTCTGGGCAGTGCCAGTATGTTATTCATGTCAGACGGATCCTTGATTGCGATCATCAGTGCCATATACAGAGGCAAAAGAATAATCAGCACAATTCCTATAATAAGAAGAATCGTTACAGGCCAGTTGTAACGTTCTTTTACCTTCGCTACACCCTGTTTCATCCTAACTTCTCCTCTCTCTTCTCAAGTATACGCAGCTGGAATACAGAAATCAGCACAACTACGATGAAAAGCACAACTGCATTGGCTGACTGGTAGGCGAACTGTCCTCCGCCAAATCCTTTCTTATAAATCAGGACTGCAATGGAAGTAGTTGCTGTTCCAGGTCCACCATCTGTCATGGCCATGATCTGATCGTAAACCATCAGGTAACCTTTGGCAGAGAGCACCATATTAATGGTAAAGGACGGTGCCAGAAGAGGAAAAGTAATCTTGCTGAATCGCTTGAATCCTGTAGCTCCGTCCAGATCAGCAGCTTCATATACATCTGTATCAATAGACTGGAGTCCTGCAATATAGATCAGTGTATTAAATGCACATCCAATCCACAGAGATACTGCAATGATTCCCCAGATTGCATGGTTGGTACCCAGAATATTCACACTGAGAGCCTTGATTCCCAGAGCTTTTCCAAGCTCCGGAACCAGGTTTGCAAAAATATAGTTAAAAATGAATCCCACGATCAGACTTCCCAGCATATACGGCAGGAAATAAAATGCTTTAATCGTATTTTTGAATTTAATCTTTGCATTTAATGCGCATGCGAGCACAAGACTGATCACATTAACCAGGATCGTAGTGATCACAGCAAATTTAAAGGTGAAAATGTAGGCATTTCCTGTATCTGCATCTACAAACATATGCAGGTAATTACGCAGCCCTACGAAATTCCAGTCTCCGTATCCTCTCCAGTCAGTAAAGCTGTAGAACACACCTTTCAGGAAAGGAATTGTATGGAAGATGAAAAATAATACTGCAAGAATGCCAACATAAATATAGTAAACTTTATTGACAGCAGGTCTTTTACGATTCGCTGCTTTCTTCATAGGCTCATCCCCTCACTTAATCTACATTCGCAACATCATATTTTTCGTCACACTGTTTCAGGAACTGTTCGATGTTTTCCTTATCATCCATTCCATTTGCACGATTTAAACTAAGTTCAGTAAGCAGTACAGACATATTAAATCCTGATGGGTAGTAGTGGTCTTCAAAGTTAGCAACTTTACCATTGCTGATGTCTTCCTGTACGCCTGATACTGCTTCATCACTCTGCTCTACACCCTTTAATGCTGAGAATGAGAACTGCTCATCAATATAAGTCTGTATATTTTCTTTTTCCATCATAAAGGAAACGAAATCTTTGGCTGCATCTACATTAGAGCTGTTCTTATTTACGCCCAGAAGCACATCCACACCTGAGGTAACCTTGTTCTGGGATTCATCATTGGAAGACGGCAGTGCAAACATGTTTACTTTTACATCCGGATTAGCATTACGGTACTGGCTGATTGCCCAGTTTCCGTTGATGATCATTACAGCGTCACCATTGGCAAATTTCTTATTTCCATCATCATAGCTAAGTCCCATGAAATCATCCTGTGCATAATCAAGAAGTGTCAGATATTTCTCTGTAATCTCCTCATGAGTTCCCACAAATGTTGTCTTTCCTGCTTTGCGGTCATCTGCGAAGCTCTCCGGTGCAAGGTCTGCTGCCATGGAATTCCATGGTGCATTTGCTGTCCATGCATCTTTATAAGTCATCAGTAATGGCTGCTCGCCTGCATCTTTGATTTTCTGCAGAATGTCTATAAACTCATCCCAGGTCTTCGGAACTTCCAGTCCAAGCTCTTCGAATTTCTCTGTATTGTAGATAACACCGGAAGCATTTGTGGCAAAAGGAACACCATATATTGTCTCTTCTTTGTCCTTATTTACATCGTAAACCATCTCAATATAGGCTTCCTGTACATCCTTGATATAATCCTGATCACCCAGATCAAGCAGCATACCTGCACCCTCAACCTCAGTGTAGTTATTATCTCCACCCATTGCTACGATGTCTGGCATATCATTCTTTGCCATTCTGGTCTTTAATACTGTTCCTGCATCCGGCGGAGCAGTAACCTTTACTGTCACATCGTCATGGCTTTCATTATATTTGTCTACCAGTTTCTGAATCGTATCCTTGTTCTCAGGTTTTGTGGAAAAAAGTTCCAGTTCTGTTTTACCTGAACTTTTCGCTGAAGATCCTGCGTCAGATGAACCGCCGCATCCTGTTAATGCGCCGGCAAGCAAAGTACCAATTACCAATGTGCTTATTATTTTTTTATACATTTTTTCTCCTCCATAATTTAATTTTCATTAACTACGAAGGCTGCGCAACCTCTGTTTTCCCTTGGTGACTTTATCATAACGCAGTCTGTCTGTAAAAATCAACAGGTTTCTCGGGAAACTTAAATTTCATACAAAATTCATTATCTGTTTTTATGCATATTGTATAATATTTGGTACACTTTTACACTATAAACTCAACCAAATAAGTTCTGTAAATTGCAAAAGAGAGCCTGCTATTCTTTCACAGACTCTCTTTTTATCAGCCGCACCGGGCTCTTGATATTCATTTCTTTTAAAGTTTCTCCCTCTATCATCCGGTGCAGACGGCGCAGGGAGATCACGCCCTTCTGGTGGATATCCTGATGAACTGTAGTCAGCCTGGGACGGACAAACTCCGCATAAATACTGTCATCATAACCTACTATGGAAATCTGATCCGGAACCTTAATCCCATGATCAAAGAAATAGTTCATAGCCTCAATCGCTCCGTAATCCGAAGAAAACGCCAATGCCTTTACTTCAAGGAAACGGGGAAGCAGTTCTTCATACCTGCTGAGGCGCTGTCTCTTCTCCCCCGGAACTACGATCAGACGAGATTTGCTGCAGAAACCGCCCTGCTTTTCCATAGCCTGTTTAAATCCGTTCCATCTGCGGGAATCACTGTCCTTATCTGTCTCTGCGATAAACAATGCCCTGTGATATCCACAGGAATACAGGTATTCTCCAACCTGATATCCACCGGAATAATCGTCAACTCCTACATTCTGGAAGGTGTATTCACCTTCCGGAAATGCATCGATCAATATCATCTTTTTGTTCAGTTTTCTGGACAGCTGTCTGTATCGTTCCTCATCATATCCCAGAATGATCAGACCCTCAACATTCCACCTGGAAGCCATGTCTACTACATCTTCAATTTTTTCCCCACCGATAAGCATGACGAAATAACCTTTCCGTTCTGCTTCTGTCTGTATGGTTCCGATCAGCTCTCCCACAAAGGAATCCTGCAGAGACTGCATTCCATGGGCAGTGGCAAATCCAAGCACTACTCCGATGATTCTGGAGCCATGACCTGACAACATCACAGATCCCATATGTGGAACATAATTCTGTTCTTTCAGAATGCGGGTAATCTTATCTATGGTTTCCTGAGACACTCTCTTGGTATTTCCATTGATCACATTGGAAACCGTAGTCCGGCTCACCCCCGCCATATCTGCAATATCCTGAAGTCTGATCATTCAAACGCCTCCTGCTTTACGATATTTTATAGATTCATACAATCGTGTTAAAGATATCCTTTTCTATAAAATGTTTATACCATATATATGTTTTTAAGTAAACTTCCGTTTTTATATTATGATATAAGAATTGCGGAAGCTGCTTTGCAGCGGAGCAATTCGTAGATATCAATGACCCTAACTGAGGCTTTTATACCTGTGTAGTCGGATTCGCAGACAAGCGAATGGTATAGTTATTTCCCAGATTGAAACAAAATTGCGCGTCTGACTCTCATCATTGGAAAATAACGAGAATGCGACGCGCAGTTATTCAAAGGATGAACTGAATGATACTTTTATTCTTCATCCGCATGATAAATTCCCACATAGCCCTGCGGTTCTACTCTGACAATCTGCTCGACTTCCTCTGTTTTCTCCGGGAAGTCCGCTTCTGTATGAAATCTCACACAGGTTCCGCAGGAGGAGCTTAAATCTCTTGGGACCGGCATGACTTCTGCCCTCAGATTCATTGCCTGGCAGTTTCTTCGAAACTGGATAGCTCCATAATGGGAATAGAAGGTTGCTATATATGTGATCATTTTTTAAGTTTCAGCAGGATATCATCTCCCTGCTCTGTTGCCTGTACCTGATATCCCTGATGTGTTGCAAATCTGGATACATTCTCTTTTGCAACTACGTTATCAACCAGGATCTCATATTCTTTGTCTCCGGATTCCATTGCATTCTTTGCACGGATCACTGGTTCCGGACAGGATAAACCTCTTGCATCTACTTTCTTCATTCGTCTTTCTCTCCTTTTAGAGTGTGTCTAAAAAATACTTTCCACAAAGTGAGCGTATTGATTGCGGAAATAATGTCTGCATTCCAACAATCAGGCTTCTTCTTTTCTCATGGAGTTCACTGCCGCAATTACAGCAACTACCACAATCCCAATAATAACTGCGATCTTTCCGTTTGCTGTAGGACCTTCACCGGAAGATGCCAGTCCGAAGTTATGGGCAAAAGCAGCACCTGCCATCAGACCGAGAACGGTCACAGCGGAGTCTGTATTTCCCTCGCCTGCAAGGATTAGCTGACGAAGCGGGCATCCACCGAGGAGAATACATCCAAAGCCTGCCAGATACATTCCCAGTGCGTTCCACAGTCCGTCTGTATGTGCGATCGGCTGTCCCGCAAATCCCGGATTGAAATAGGATGTTCCTGTAACTGCACCGAGGATCAGATTCATTACCAATGCTGTCACAAGAATTGCAGCAAAACCGAACAGTAATTTATATTCTTTGAAAAGTACCGCATCACGGATACCGCCGACCATACACAGACGTGTTCTCTGAGCCAGGATACCAACAATAATTCCTGCTGCCAGTGCAATAATGATTGCAGCATGTTTTGCTCCGGGTCCACCTTCCGGTTCTGTGAAATGGATAAATGCAGGTGCAGCTGCCAGTAACAGCAGCATCACGATCTGGAATGCCGGATAAATACTGCCTTCCAGCTTCGGCATCTTATAAGAACGTTTCAGTGTGTAACCTTTCTTCAGGAAAACAGTTCCTGTAAGAATACCGGCTACAAATCCAACAAGTCCAAACAATGCATTTCCGTCTCCGCCTGCCAGACGCAGGATCATACGGAATGGACATCCGAGGAACATCAGACATCCGATCATAACAAATGCACCAAGTGTAAATCTGGTCACAGGTGCAGAACCGCCTCTTGGACGGAACTCTTTCTTAGCAAGTGAAATGATACATGCTCCAAGCACCAGACCAATGATCTCCGGGCGGATATACTGAACTGCTGCCGCTGAATGAAGTCCCAGCGCACCTGTGGTATCTCTCAGGAAGCAGGCAATACAGAAGCCCATATTTGCCGGATTTCCAAAAAACACCAGAATTGCAGCGATCAGACCGATCACGCCTCCTGCCAGAACTATGGTTCCCTTTTCGTTTTTCATTTATTTCTTTCCTCCTTTTGCATTATGTACTGTCAGAATCTTTTTGTGCTTGATTCTGACAGTACATCACTGACTTTTTTTGTTGTCAGCACAATTTCTTTGTATCTATTTTATCATTTTTATGCTGAAATCACTAATTCATTATAGCCGTATTTTATAGTTATTTATAGAAATCATTTATAAATTGTGCTATACTACAGATATCACTATATATAAAAATCGGGGGGATTTATTACTATGAATAAAATCTATCTGGATCAGGCCAGTACGTCTTTTCCAAAGGCACCATCTGTTGCACAGGCAGTTTATGATTACCTGGCAGGCTCTGCTGTGAATGTGAACCGGGGAGGATACCGGGCAGCTTATTCTGTGGAAGAACAGATTTTTGAGACAAGAGAACAGCTTCTGAAGCTCTTTCACTTTACTTCCGGAAAGGGTAAGAATGTTATTTTTACAGAAAATATCACTGCCAGTCTGAATGTTCTTCTGAAAGGACTTCTAAAACCCGGCGATCATGTACTTGTAACTGCCATGGAGCATAATGCAGTGATGCGTCCCCTTGTACAGCTGGAGAAACATGGAATTTCTTTTGACAGGATCCCATGCGCTTCTGACGGCAGTCTTCTGCTTGATAAAGCGACCGCACTCCTTCGTCCTGAGACTAAGCTTGTGGTCTGTCTTCATGCTTCTAATGTATGCGGAACTGTCATGCCAGCACAGGAAATCGGAGATTTCTGCAAAGAACATGGGCTTCTTTTTATTCTGGACACTGCACAGACGGCAGGAACCATTAACATTGATATGGAGAAATGTCACATAGACGCACTGGCATTTACAGGTCACAAGGGACTCAGAGGGCCACAGGGAACAGGTGGCTTTCTGATCCGCAATAAACTGGCAGCGCAGATTGAGCCTCTTATCAGCGGTGGAACAGGAAGCGCCTCTCATTCTGAAGAAGTACCGGCATTTCTTCCTGATCGTTTCGAGCCCGGAACTCCCAATATACCTGGGATTCTGGGACTTCATGCCGCACTCTGTGATCTGGAGAAACAGTCCATGGAAGAAATCCGCCAACATGAATTAATGCTGACACAATACTTTATAGATGGTATCCTGAATCTGGATCCTGAAGAAAAATTTCTGCGTATTATCGGTAAAAAAAATATTGAAAACCGTTGTGCAGTTGTATCCGTCCAGACCTTACATATGGACATGGCTCAGGCCGCCTTTGAGCTGGACAGTACTTATGGAATTATGACAAGAGTCGGCCTTCACTGTGCACCAAACGCACATAAAACTCTTGGAACATACCCGGAGGGTACTCTCCGTTTTTCTTTCGGACCTGAGAATACAAAGCAGGAACTAGATATTGCTTTAGATGCATTATCCGCATTACTATAACAATCCTAGTGTACCAACAAGTTGATTTCTTGAACAATCTTACGTCTAAATTTCTTATTTCCGCGTTGTCGTCAGTCGCCGTAGCCACCGCTACGCCTCTCTCCTCCGCCTTGAAATAAGAAAATTTATCCTGCAAGATTGTTTCAAGAATCAACTTGTCGGTACACTCGTACATCGTTTTCGTACATAAAAGGAGATTTTCACAATGGAATTTAAACAGTTAGAAGCATTCGTCGCTGTCGTGGATTACGGCAGCTTCTCAGAGGCGGCCCGCCGCCTCTATCTGACTCAGCCTACGATCAGTGCTCATATACGTTCTCTGGAAGATGAGCTGCATATGAAACTGATCATCCGCACTACAAAGAAAACAACGATTACAGCCAAAGGCTACCAGCTTTATGACAGTGCAGTCCGTATGCTGGAGATCAGAAATAATCTGCTTGAGAATTTTACAGGTGCCCACAAACATATGATAGATCTGGCTGCATCTACCATCCCTTCTTCTTATCTTTTGCCGGAATTGCTTGCTGCTTTCGGAAAAACGCACCCGGATGTTTATTTTCACTCCATACAGTCAGACAGTTCTGAATCCATCAGCCGGGTACTGGACGGAACTGTAGATCTGGCTCTGGTAGGCCAGAATACACGTGATGAGAGCTGCGTGTTTATCCCTTTCTGCCATGATGAGCTGGTCATTGCAACTCCTGTAACAGATCACTATCTTGCACTCAAGAACAGAGAAACACCCGCTGTTTTTCATGATTTCCTGAAAGATCCTATTATTTTCAGGGAAAAAGGCTCCGGCACAAAAAAAGAAATGGACCTTTTTCTGGAGCGCACAGGCATCACAACAGGCAATCTGAATGTGATCGCCCGCATGAATGACCTGGAAAGCATCAAAAAGTCCATTGTTAATGGTCTGGGAATCTCTATTCTTTCATCACGCTCTGTCACTGACCTGCAGAGGACAAAGCAGATTCTTGTCTTTCCGCTGGAGGAATCTGCTCATAAACGCAGTTTCTATATTGTCTACAGCAAAAACAGGATTCTGAAACCCCATGTAAAGCAATTTGTGCAGTTTGCGCGAGACTATTATATGTAACTGCTATCTGCCGGCATCCAACAGTTTCACAAACTCTTTCTCCGGCATCGGTTTGTAAAAATAATACCCCTGGATATAATCACAACCGTTATCTCTTAAGAACTCGACCTGCTCTTTAGTTTCAGCACCTTCCGCTATAGTCTTTATATCCATAGCATGTGCCATTTCAATGATGAAGCGGATAATACTGCGTGTTTTGGTATTGGTTTCTATCTGCCGCACAAAACTCATATCAATTTTCATAATATCAAAGTTGTAATTCTGGAGCATTCCAAAGGAAGAATATCCGCTTCCAAAATCATCCAGGAGCAGCAGAATCCCTGCTTCTCTTAATGCCTCCAGAGTTGCATTTCTGTCTGCCTCAATGGCAGCATAGGAGGTTTCTGTAATCTCCATTCTACACAGACCGGACGGCATGGAAGCATCTGCACATTTCTTCTCCAGCCAGTTCATGATTGTCTCATCATAGAAATCCATCCATGACAGATTAGTTGATACCGGAACTGTGATCTTATCAGACTGATAACGTTTCTTCTGAAATTCATTAACCGAATCCAGCACATACAGATCCAGTTCGGAAATATGTCCGCTTTCCTCCAGTGCAGGAATAAATACACCCGGCGAAATAAATCCCTTTTTCGGGTGGAACCACCGGATCAGAGATTCTGCTGATGCAATCTTTCCGGTCATTGCATCCACAACAGGCTGAAAATATACTTTGAACTGTCCCTGCTCAATCCCTTCCTCCAGTTCACCTGCTAATGTTGCTTTATCTATATATGTATTCTTCATGGAAGAATCATAAATCTTATATGACTGGACAAACTCATCTGTAATATATCTCTGGGCAATCTTTGCCCTGTCAATCATTCCATTCACAGACATTTTTTTCTTTTCAAGCATAAAAATCCCACATTTGACAGACAAATGAAGTGTTTTTCCTCCCCGGGTAAGTTTCTTCTGACACATTCCGGTAAGCATATCCAGATCGAGATTCTTACGTTCTACCAGACAGATAAAATGATCTGCGTCCTCACGTGCCGATACCAGAGGCTTCAGCTCTGATTTCCGGACATCTTCGTACACTTTGCGCAGCATCATATCTCCGATTTCTGTTCCAAAAAGCTCATTGACTGCCTTGAAATTCTTAATATCGAAAAATACAACCGCATATCCGGTTCTGTCTTCACTTTCTTTCAGGATCCGTTCCACATGACGGATAAAACCCTGTCTGTTATATCCGCCCGTCAGAATATCCTGTTCAAATTTCTCCGTAATATCCTCAACTGTAGCTACAATAATGTCAAAAAATTTATTGAGGTAAAAAAATGTATAGTTCTTTAAACATTTCTCCCCTTTTTTATTAAACTGATGAACAGAGAAAGAATATCTATCTTTCTCCTGCAGTTCTTTCCGAATGGTATCAAGACGCACACATTTTTCATATACGGATTTCTCATCATCCGGAACAAATTTCTTCATAACTTCAGTAACATAACCGGAATAACTGATCTCTTCTGCCAGAACCATCTCCATGGCAAAGATACCCGGATGATCCAGTCTCACACAGTCTCTCTGCCCGTCAATAATCTCTATTCTGTCAAAATTCTTTCTGTACAACATATGCGGAATCTGCTCTGAAAAATAGTTCTCTGTAATATCAGAAAAATAGATCAGTGCTTCCAGCCTGTCATAAGAAACGTTCCGGACCATCTCAACTGTGGTTCTGATCATCCTCAGATTGATTCCTTTTGCGGCATACACAGGACATTCCCATTGGATCATATCTTTTCCCTGTGTCAGACACTCCCTCAGATTATCTACACAAAATACCTTTCTGTACTGAGTTCTCACTTCTCTCTGCGGAATAGACTGACTGATCCGCTCAATATAAGAATCCAGTGGTTCATTTACATCGTTCAGCTCCAGTGAAGCAATCCTGCTGTTTGCCATAATACAGCTTCCATCCGAAATATTTACTGTAACTGAGGCAAACGCATCTTTTGCATGACGTATGATCTTATCCAGCTGTTTCAGATATTCATCATTGATATCCCGGATATACATCATGGCAATCTGGTCATCCGGTTTATATTCTGCACTTCTGATGACTTCCATACATACCCAGCGGTACTCCTGTTTTATCAGAGTTCTGTAGTTCAGGTAAATGCGTTCTCTGCCTTTCGCAAGTTCTCTTCTCAGATTATCTATACTGCAGAATTTCAAATATTCTTCCTGATCCTCTTCATAAATATACTTATAATCAGCCATCATTTTAAGGCTTTCAGAAAGACTTGGAAGCATGGAAACAGTACTGTCTTTTCCTCTTATAACTGTATAAGTATCTGTCGAGAGATTAATCTTGAGTATCCGGTGAAAAATAGATGATAACATTTTCATCGCATCCTGCAGGTCTCCCGTCATCTTATCATGCAGCGCAATCGTACTCTCAACACGATGAAAGACCGTCATTGCATCAAAGGGACGTGTGAAGTAATCACTTGCTCCCAGCACATAAACCCGACGCATGCTATCTTCGGAAGTCTCTGATGAAATACAGATAACAGGCAGCATATCCAGCCATTGCTTTTCCTTCATAACAGCAAGTACCTGATAACCATCCATTACCGGCATGATCAGGTCAAGGAGCACCAGCTTAAAATCCTTATGGCATCTTTCAAGGATTTCAACTGCCTGCTTTCCATTTTCAGCTTCACAGATATCATAGTTATCTTCCAGCATACAGGAAAGGATTTCTCTGTTTAATTGTGAATCATCAACGATTAATATCTTTGGCTTACTCATATAATGTATGCCCTTTCTTCTGTTATTATGGCTGTGTGAAAATTTAACCGGACAGATGCCAAAAACAGCTGCTCGGTTATGCATAATTCAAGTATATCATTCAAAGGATAAAAGTCAATAATTGGAAATATCGTTTTATCGCTGTTCACCGGTAAAAGTTTTACTGAGAACAGAGTGAATAGCAACGTTTTCATACACTGTCAGTATATAATTCCCCGTTTTCTCTTTACAAAGATTCACTTTGAGATATATAGTACATATATAATGTCAGGTTAAGAATGTTTTAGCACTGACATCATATCCACGAATTTTAAGGAAGTTATTGCCGGATACAGTAACTTAAAGGGGAAATTATGACTAAGAAACTAAGCACAAATGATATCTTTGCCAAAATTGAAAAAGGAGAACCGGTAGATGTAAAAGAAGTAGAATTTGTTTCTCCTGATACAATGAGGGATAAACTATATGCCAAGATCACAGAAATGCCTTCCAGCATTAATCATTTTGCAGATCTGTGTGGTATTTATCCTTCCCATCTTCATGAATTTCTGAAAGGAACCAAGAATCTCGGACGGGACAAACTGATCATCGTCTGTATCGTTCTGAAATTAAATCTCAGGGAAACCAGAGAAGTATTAAAATGTACACTGCAATCTGACTTTTATCCAAAAAACCAGAGAGATTTTATTATTATGTCAGGTATTAAAGCACATAGAAGTGTAGATGACATCAATGAACTTCTCATGAACAATGGACTTTCTATCTTATCCTGATTTACTGCTCATCTTATTCCTGTAGTAACGTTACTGTTCACACATCACTATTCCGCGAGGTGTTTTGGCATGAATATGCCAAAATCCCGAGACATACAAGCCAAAATTCCATTGCCGCAGGCAATCTGGAATGAATTTTGGCTACGTTACTGTGAACGGAGTGAACAGTAACGTAGCAACGGGAATTGCTATATATTTTTCACAGAAAATCATTTATATTTTGATCCGGAAGTGATACAATGTATTACAGCTGACACGATCACTTACCGAAAAACGCGCCTGTTTTCTTCTCAGAGAGCAGGCGTTATATGTATTTACAGCAATATGAGGTTTCTATGACTATTTTAGATTATTTCTATCCCAGGCTTAAAAATTATATTGATTTTGATTTTACAGATCAGCTTTCTCCGCCCAGATTAAAAAAAGATGGAAATTACTATGCTACCTATGTTTCTGAAATCAGGCAGGAATACGCTGTCCTTTCGCCTGACAGATGCAGTGTAGTCCTGAAAGAGATTCCTGCTTCCTTAACTGAAATTTACAGAAAAATCAGTTCCAGATGGTCGCCTTATATCGAAACTGTGTATGGTGTTCTCTCAGAAAACGGACATTCTCTGGCAATCAACGAATTTATACAGAAACCCGCCTGCCTCAGTTATCCCACAAAGGAGCTTTCGGAAATGCGAAGCCTCACCCTGGAGGATTTTATTCTGAAAATGCGTACACTCTCCGAAAAAGAAGCACTTATTTTCCTTCTTCAGCTTTGCGAAGCTCTGGAAAATATTTCGGAACTTTCCCTGGTACATGGTGATGTTTCTCCTCAGAATATCCTGCTTACAGATGTCCTTCCCCTGAATTCCCAAAAGCAGCAGCCCACATCTTCCACCGGAAAAAGTATCACAGAACTATGCCGGAATGTAGCTGTGAAACTGATAGACTTTGATATTGCCAGAGAAGAAAAGGGGAGCCATCATATGGTCACTACCGTAGCAGGTACCAATCCCTATGCTGCACCGGAGATTCTGGATTACCAGACACCTACAGACAGAGTCGATATCTATTCTCTCGGATGTGTTTTTGCCTTTATGCTCACCGGTAAATCACCTAAACAGATGAGCAGAGAAGAATTTCAAAGCAGTCTGTCTAAATCAGTCCGCAAAATAATCAATAAATGTACTGCCGATTATTCCAGAAGATATAAGGATGTTACACATTTGAAAAAAGATATTTCCGCTCTTTTGTCCACTTCCACAATGCCTGTTCCGGAATTTTTTCACATACTGCCAGGTCTTCGGAGTGGAAAACCATTGGAAATATGTATTTTTTCCCTGATTTACTGTGCACTTTTTCATCTTCTGATATTCCTGATCTGCCCCTCACCTTCACTTGCCTGGATCCTTCCTGCAGTAGCAGTTTCTGTAATCCTGACTACTGATGTTTTTCATCTTGGCAGACACTTTGCCTTTTATCAGCTTTGCCTTGAACAGCAGCCTGAATGGTGTTATCTTTTTAAGTTTCTGATCGGATTTGTGTTGCCGTTTACTGTTTTGAGAATGATATCATAAAAAACTTATAGAATTGCTATAAGCAAAGAGGTTATACATTATGGATTCATCTGTTATAGAAATTCTGAAAAGACAGCAGATACTGGAGACATTTAAATCCTCCGGATATGAAAAAGAAACAGAAATCAACTCCACACAATACGGTCAGAATATTCTCAGAGTCTGCCGGACATCTTCCTTTAAACGAAACAAATACAGGAAAAGGCTTACCGCTGCCTGTGCTTTTGCCATTGCAGCCGCTCTGTTTTCCGCTGCAAATGTGGGATATATATGGATAAGAAACGGAATTGCCACCTCTAATGCACGTCCTGCTTACCTGGAGCCTGATCCTGACGTAGACAACTCTTCCGATGACTATTACTCCACTTCTGTTCCACGTGCAGAGGCAGCCATGGAAGCAGGGGACTATACAAATGCCAAAAAGATACTGGACTCCAAAAAGAAAAGAAATGAAAACACCTTCGCCGGTGCCCTGACTTATTCAGAACTTTATAATAAGACAGGAGATTATGATAATGCCGCCCTGGTGATTCTTAATTTTCTGGACAAACATTACCCGCCTGTCAATATCCATTCTCAAAGTCCGCTTTATACAGACCTTCAGGATATTAAGGGGGAACTGTCTCCGGATGTACAGGAACGATACGATACATGCATGACAGAATGTAAAGCATCTGCTGCATTTTATGATCATCTGGATTCCCTTGTCAAACAGGAAGATTACCAGACTGCTCTGGATCTGTGCAATTCCCGGAAACAGGAAGGTGCTTTTGATTCCACGCTTTTTACTTATTACGATTACTGTTATATGGGACTTGAAAAATACGAAGAATTCGCAGATTATCTCATGGAAATCATTAAGAACTACCCTTCTGATGTCTATTCCATGATAAAAGTACCGTCAGATGATGCTGTGACTTCAGGTATAAACAAAGTTTATCCTTATCTCTCTGCTGAAAAAAAGAGAGAAATTGATAATCTTCATGTTCTCACAAATACCGCTGATACTTCTGAGTAACAGTCAGTCGGATACAAAATAAGTCAGGGAGGAGCACAGGCTCCTCCCTGTCAGTCAGTTACAGGTTTTTCTTCTTATAAATAAACCATGATGCAGCTACAGTAAACACCAGCAGATAAAGAAGCAGAATCCCAATACCGGTGTAATTCACCGCCTCACCTGATGAAATGCTTCTCATCAGATGGCTGGTCTGGGATAATGGCAAGGCTGATACAAACTTGCCTACAAATCCCGGAAGTTTCTCTGTTGAGAAAAAGGTGTTACACAAATATGCCATGGGCATAATGATATAATTGGAAAACCTCGGCACGTCTGCGTGATTTTTTGCCAGAAAGGAGACCACCACGCCGATGGCTGAGAATACTGCTCCGTTCAGGAACATCACCAGAAAGGACCATCCGTTGAAGATCAGTCCTGTCTCAATAGGTGCTGTAAGAAGCAGTATGATTCCTCCTGCATACAGACCGCGCAGACTTCCCCCGATGATCTGTCCGGCAATAAACTGCCATAATGGTGTGGGGGAGATCATCACCTGATCAAAAGCCTTCTCATACAGTCTCTGTACGTTTAGGTTCTGCGCAATGGCGTTGAAGCTTCCGTTCATAGTTGTCAGTGATACCACACCCGGAATCAGAAAGTTCAGGTATGGCTGTCCATGAGAAGTGGTCTGGATTCCCATTCCAAATACGATCAGATACATTAGCGGTGCGATCATTGCCGCCAGTGTGATCTTATAGAAATCCCGGCGGAATTCTACCCACTTCTCCCATAATATTGTTATAATTCCCATACATTTTTCTCCAGATTATTCTAACTTTTTTCGCAACCTCCGCAGGGGACTTACTTGATTTGGTTAATAACTGCTATTTTGAAATCAAATGTTTCCCGGCTCTTTCTACAAAGACGTCTTCCAGTGTTGTCTCTCGAAGAGACGCCTGCCCTGTAAGCTCTTCCAGATACCGGATTGCTTCCTGTCGTGTATGGAAATAGTGATTCTGTGTTCCATCTGCTGTCATCTCGTCCACTGCATAAGCACCAAGACTCTCGATCAATGCTTGCGGAGTACTTACCTCCTCCAGCTTACCATGATCCATCAGCGCCACACGATTACAGAGACTCTGTGCTTCTTCCATATAGTGAGTGGTCAGAAGGATCGTCAGGTTTTTCTCATTAAGCTTACGCAGAAGATTCCACATCTGTCTTCTGGAAAGAGCATCCATACCTGCTGTGGGTTCATCCAAAAGCAATATCTCCGGATCTGTCAGTAATGCCCGACAGACCATCAGCTTACGCTTCATTCCACCGGAAAGCTTACGGACTGTACGTTTGCGAAACTTCAGCAGGTCACAGAACTCCAGAAGTTCTTCTGTTCTTTCTTTTATCTGCTTTCGCGGCATAAAATAGAGCCGTCCCTGGTATTCCATAATCTCATCCATATTCATATCCTGACGCATGGAATATTCCTGGGTGATCACACTAATCTTTCTCTTCAAATCAGGACGTTTTCTTGTAAGCTGCTGACCGTCTATAAAGATTTCTCCCTTTGTGGGAAGAAGAAGGGTTGACAGCAGGCTGATGGTCGTTGTCTTGCCTGCTCCGTTCGGTCCGAGAAGACCAAAAAACTCACCTTTTTCAATTTTCAGGTTCAGGGAATCCACTGCTGTAAAATTGTCAAAAGTTTTCGTCAGATCTTTTGTCTCTATCATTTCTCTTCGGCTTTCTCTTTAGCAATGATCAGAGAATAATATCCTGCATCATCCGGAATTTCCTCTACGCTGTTATAGATATGTTCATCCGGCATACCACAATTCTCTACCATACGGACTTCGCGGCCGCTTCTTTCAAGGATTTCCTTCACCTGATTCATCTTTCTTCCGGATTTCATAAGCACATAGGTTCCCGGCTGATCCAGTTCACTGTCAAGACGGTGAACTGCAGGCTGTACATGAAGGGGCTGATTCCACTCTGTAAGCGGGATATTCAGGCGTGCTGCTGTTGCGCAGAAGGAAGTGATACCGCTTACCAGTCTTGTCTCATATCCATCCTCTTCTACTCTCTTCTGCACATATGAAAATGTTGAATAGATAGTCGGATCTCCAAGTGTCAGAAATACTACATTCTTACCTGTATCAAGTGCTGCTTCCAGCGCCTTGGCTCCTTTTTCATGGTTCAGTTCCAGTTCTGCCTTATCGTGTGTCATTGGCATATAGATTGGCAGGAGTTCTTTGTCTGCAAGCTCAGGTACTGCCTGTACTGCAATCTTATATGCAACTGTTTCACGCACCTCTGCGCCCGGTACTGCAATAATATCATTCTCTTTGATCAGGCGCACTGCCTTTAATGTCATAAGTTCCGGATCTCCGGGGCCAACTCCTACTCCGTATAAAATTCCTCTCATTACCATATCCTCCTGTGATTTGCATATACATTTTTATGATATCAGAATTGCAGGAGCTGCTTCGCAGCAAAGCAATTCACAGATATTCATTTATTGTGCTCACTGTTCACTACGTTCTCAATGATGTTGCGTGCGGACAGCACCTTTTATTATACTAAAACAGGATAACTTTTTCAACGAAGTATTGACAATTAATTTCAATTGTGGGATGATGAAAATTATCGAATTTAAGTGAGGAAAGAAATATGAGAAAGATTTTTGCAGTTCTGGCAGCTTTGATCTGCTGTCTGTCAGTATGGACTTCTGTTCCTGCTGCACAGGCTTTCACTCTTGATAAAGAAGATGGGGAGTATTCCATCCAGGTAGAGCTGGAAGGCGGAAGCGGCAAAGCCAGTGTCACTTCACCGACTTTGATCACTGTGAAAAACGGCGAAGTAACTGCCGATATCCAGTGGAGCAGTTCTAATTATGACTACTTGATCGTTGACGGTAAAAAATATCTCCCTGTCAATGAGGAAGGAACGAATTCTGAATTCCAGATCCCGGTTACCATTATGGATGAGAGCATGCCGGTAATCGCAGACACTACCGCCATGGGTACCCCTCATGAGATCAATTATACCCTGACTTTCTATTCCGATTCCATCGGTTCCAAAAGCCAGATGCCGCAGGAAGCAGCGAAACGTGTTGTTGCTGTTGCACTTGTTATTATCGTAGGCGGTGGGATTCTGAATTATTTCGTAAACAAGAGAAACCGATGCTGAACCAGGCAGACACCTGCATCTCAGTTCGGTTAAGAAATACAAAAAAGCTGCCATACGGCAGCTTTTTTGTATTCTATATCTTTATTCAGCCATCTCTACTTCCAACACATAGTCTACAGGATCCGGCAGTACAGGATCCGGGCCAAGGTCAACAAATGCGATGTCCGGATAATCGCTGTGCACCCATAAAGTAGAAATCGGCACTTCATGTCCGTCATCCAGGGCACGTACTTTCACAATCTTATTCTTGTCAAATCCGATCAGCGGCAGTGGTCCTAATGTATTCTCATAAATATGGACATAATACTTGTTTCCATTTCTGGTGATACGTCCGTAATCCGGTTTCGGGATATCTGCTGCCGGAGCACATCCATAGATACTGTCATGGTTCTTATCCATCCAGCGTCCGATTTCCGCCAGGATCGCGGAGGATTCTTTCGGGAATTTACCTTTCGCATCAGGTCCTACATTCAGGATCATATTTCCACCTTTGGAAACACACTCTACCAGCTTCTTGATCAGCATGGAAGCAGGTTTGTAATAGTGGTCATTTGCGCAGTAGCCCCAGTTATTGTTCATGGTGAAGCATGCTTCCCATACCATCGGATTCCCTTCTTTGTCACAGATTCCTTCCGGCGGGATGATCTGTTCCGGGCTTATAAAATCGCCATGATACGGTGTCGGATCGCATTCATACAGAGATCCTCTTCCCTCACCACTGACTTCCAGACGGTTATCAATGATGATTCCCGGCTGTAATCTGCGGACCATATCTATCAGTCTGGTTGCTCCCCATTTCTCGCCTCGCATATCGTCATAGGAAAAGTCAAACCACATAATATCGATTTTTCCATAATTTGTGCAGACCTCTTCCACCTGATTGTACATATACTCTATATAACGAGAAAAATCTCTGTTTTCATTACTGCATTCCGGATGGTTTCTCATAGGATGGATGCGGTCTCCGTAATGAGGATAGTCCGGATGATGCCAGTCAAGTAAAGTGAAATACAGACCGACTTTCAGACCTTCTTCGCGAAGAGCTTCCACATATTCTTTGATCAGATCTCTTCCTGCAGGTGTATTGGTAACTTTATAATCTGTGTATTTACTGTCAAATAAACAGAAACCATCATGGTGTTTTGCAGTCAGAACCACATATTTCATACCTGCTGCCTTTGCCTCTTTTGCCCACTGTTTCGGATTATAGTCTCTGGCATCAAATTCTTTCATAAACGGAAGGTATTCTTCCTCAGGCATCTCCTCTGTACTGCGTACCCATTCTCCTCTTGCAGGAATAGAATATAATCCCCAGTGGATAAACATTCCGAAACGGGCATCCTGATACCATTTCATACGTTCTTCATATTCTTTTCTGTTAAACTGATACATGATTTTTTATCTCCTTTATGTAAATGCAAATTCAATATCCAATCCTTTACATCTATACAATAATGTAATCCGGCAATACCAGAAGATGCTCACAGGTGTCATCTCCGGGCATCTTATTTATCGCTCTGTTACATTAATCTAAGCAGCATATCCCCGGTTCCTACATTGTAACCGCTGGTCGCATAAATCCCATTCAGACTTCTGTTCGTCACAATGATCAGCGGAAGTTTGTCCGGATCTACATACATGCGTCTTCCCAGAGTATTGATAATCTCTGAGAAATCATCATAATAAATCTGAATATTTTTTAACTTTGCAAGTGCTTTGGACAGTGTCGGTGTCTCCAGTGCTTCTTTACTTCTCACTACAAAAATAATCTGCTCTGCATATCCTGCGAAAGCCCCTTCCTGCTCCATCATTTCATTTAAGATATGCTCAGTAGGCTCTTTTTCTTCTTCCAGAAACATCAGGATATGTTTTCCGTCTGCTGTAAGGTCAGATGCTTTCACCTCTGTACCATCCTCAGTTTTCAGCATAAATTCCGGCATGGAAATATTCTCCAGCATATCCTCCAGATCTGCTTCCCTGAGTACCAGCTCGATCTCCTTTGTCTCTCCGGGCTGAATTTCAAAATGATATTCATTTGCAAACATATTTCCATTTGGAAGTCTGTTTGAAGTAAGGATCCTGTAGTTTCCGGATTCCAACGGCAGATTCAGGATCTGATCTTCGAAATTCTCTGCTCCCAGTTTCAGTGATGTATATCTTCCATTCTCCAGTTTTGCAATACTCCAGTTCTGGAAATATTTCCACTTTACAGTCTCTCCTGCTTTCAGGATCAGAGTACAGTTCTTCTCTGTTCTTGCAAGCACAGGAACGAATCTTCCGTTTTCCATATATTCCATAGAACGATCATGTGGATTCAGTCTTGCCGCTACTCCAAAGGTTCTCGCTATTGCAACAAACAGGATTTTCTTTGACAGGAAGCTTCCTGTACAGGTCCTTATACATCCTGCCGGTGTTGTGAGCACACTGGAACGCTCTTTCTCCGGTCTGGAAACAATTGCCTTCTCGATCAGATTCCAGATTCTGGAAGGGTCATCTCTCAGCTCCTGTTTCTCAGCTCTGGAAAAATGCTTCTTAATCTCTCTTCTGTATTTCTGAAGAACTTCATCATCTACTCTTGGATTTAACACATAAGATACAAAGGTATCCTTTTTCATCATACCATGATATGGAATTGCCAGCTCCAGGTGTTCCTCCAGAACGTCACTGATACAGTCAGTTCTGTCTTTCTCTGTGAGAACCCTCAGGAGATCCTCTCTGTATGAGGCAGCAATGGCTTCTTCTATCCTGTTTACCTTTTTTTCCAGAAAACGTTCACATTCCGGATTTGACCAGTTTCTTACTTTCTGCTCTCTGTGTTCATTGGCTGCTGCCAGACGCTTATTTCCCTTCGCCTTCTGTTCTAAAGTCGGCATGTCTGTGTTTACAGGTGCGTCATGAGGAGCAAATATATCTGCTGCTGTCCACTTTTCTGATTCGCCGTCATTTCTTTTATCCTGCGGTACCAGACAAAGTTCACAGTTATCTTCTTTCTCAGTGTTCATAACTGTTTCCGCATAGAACCACTCGCCGTCAGAACACATTCTTGCAGAAATATGCAGACTCCCAAGTCCTGTTGTCAGTCTGGCGGTTCCCTTACTGTCTGTTTTCTTCTCTGCGATCGGTGCATATTCAGAGTAATTCAGTACTTCAAAAGAAACCTCTGCGCCCTCAGCCGGAGCTCCCTGTTCATCCTTTACGGATACTGTAATCTCCTTTGTAATAGCATATCTCTTCAATTCATTCAGCATAGTAACCATGCCGTCTTTGCCGATCACTTCTCCGTTCGGAATTTTTGTGTCAAATACACGGGAGTGAATCATCATCGCTCTGGAAGAAGCATTCGTAAACCATCCTTTATTCAGGATTTCTTCAGGCTCACAGGCTCCGAGGAAATACCATTTGCCGTCACACCAGATTTCTACCCAGGCGTGATTGTCATCGCAGTGAGACCACTTCGGTGCATATACCTGGCGGGCAGGTATGCCTACACTTCGCAGTGCATTTACAGTGAATACGGACTCTTCACCACATCTGCCATTTCCTCTGCGGTATACAGAAATCGCAGATAAAGTACGGTCATCTGTACAATGATAAGTAGCTTCTTCGGCACACCAGTAATTCACTTCCAGCGCTGCTTCTCTGAAGTTCATTCCCTGTATTCTGCTTCCGATCTCTGTGCGGAAATAAGTTCTGCACTGTGCGATCTCTTCCTCATTTACTCTGTGAAACAGCACATAATTCAGGAAGATTTCTTCCGGAAGATCTGCAACCTGTGGATTCTCTTTCCAGAGCTTCACACCATTCTCTGCATAGTCCAGAAATACTTCAAACGGATAATTGCCAATATCACTGTACGGCATAAACGCATATAAATATTTACATGCAAGCGCCACTTCCTCTGTACATTTCTGTAATTTCTCGTCTACAGGCGCAAAAACCCGGGGCAGGTTCTTTGCCTGCTCCAGGTAGTTCTCTTCAATTCGGCCCCTGTTCTCTTTTAAAAAAACTCTCGGTTCTGCCATTATAATTCCTCCAGAACTTTCTTTGCGGCACGGATATTATCTACATCCGTACGCCATATCTCATATTCGCTCAGCATCGGAAGTCCCATATTGACTCCATCCTTGCGAAACTGCATCTCACTGTCAATGACTCTCTTTCCGGTCATATGATAAGCCCTGATTCCTGTAAGCGGATAAAGCTGGCGGATCACTTCTGCTCCCACGCCGCTTCCTGCCTGGATCGTGATACGTCCCTGACTCTTCTCTACCAGTTCCTTCAGCAAATCTGCCCCCTGCAGACATACATTACGCTGACCTGAAGTAAGGATCGTATTGATTCCCAGTGAGATTGCCTGTTCCATTGTTTCTATTGGATCCACGCATACATCAAAAGCTCTGTGAAGGGTCACCGACATATCCCCTGCCGCCTCCATCAGTTCTTTCATCTGTTCCATGTTTAATGTGCCATCCGGTTTCAGCACCCCAAATACAACACCTTCGGCACCCATTTTCCTGAAATCTTCTACTGCATGCTTTATCATGGAAAATTCTGCATCTGTATAGCAGAAATCTCCAAAACGCGGACGGATCAGGGCATGGATCCTGATATCCGAACGCTTCCTTATCTCATCAAAAAGCCACGGTCCCGGAGTGGTTCCGCCGATGATCAGGTTGCCGCAGAGTTCCAGCCTGTCTGCGCCTCCCTCAACCGCTGCCATAGCAGATTCTACAGAATCTACACAGGCTTCCAAAATATATTCTTTCACGTACTTGCCTCCATCTTTTTCATTTAAGCTAGACAGATCATCCATTCTGCTGACTGATTTAACCAGATCAGCTAAGTCCCCCGAAGACTTAGCTGTATCAGAACAATTTCACCCCTGCTCTCTCCAGTGTACTCACGATCGTATCATCTGGAAATTCATCCGTAACAATTCCGCTGATATCATCAAAGTATGCATATTTATAGGAATCGTTGAAATAGAATTTATCCCTTTCCATAACAACATATTTATGTCTGCTGCTGTACACGGCTGCTTTCTTTGTCAATCCGTCCTCTACCCCCAATGTAGTAATTGCACAATCAGTCATATCCACACCGCAGCTTCCTATAAATGCACGGTCAAAGCTATACTGCTTAATCACTTCTATCGTTGCAGCTCCCATAAATCCGTTTACTGTCTGGTACATTGTTCCCCCTGTACCGATTGCAGTAATAGACGGATTTGTGGCAAGGATCTGCAGGATATCTATCATATTGCTCACCACTACCACACGCATATTTGACGTGGCAAGAAGCTTTGCCAGTTCGATATTTGTGGTAGAAATATCAAGGAAAATCGTTTCGTTATCCTTAATCAGTTTAAATGCTTTGGCTGCAATTGTTCTCTTTTTGTCAAGGTTAAACTGGCGTCTGTCTACTACGTCTCTTTTCAGCGGATAATCCTGTGAAAGGATTGCACCGCCGTAGGTTCTCTTTAACTTACCGGCGTTTTCAAGAATCTTAAGATCTTTTCGGATACAGTCTTCTGTGACCTGAAAGATTTCACTCAATTCCTTAACCTTGACTTTTCCGTTTTCACGAAGGCATTTCTCTATTGCGCTTTGTCTTTCCTCAGTAAACATAGCCCCTCTTTCCTCATCCATTCATGATGACCTGTATCTCTCAGTGAATCCTGTTTTCTTCACTTTTCATCTTCAGGTGTAATATTGTTATTTCGGAATTCCTATTCTGTAAGTTCCGGATAATGACATTTTACAATATGACCCGGTGCAATTTCAACAGGTGTCGGCACCTGTGTCTTACATTTTTCTGTACAATGTGGGCAGCGTGTATGGAACAGGCATCCACTTGGCGGATTACTCGGACTTGGAAGATCACCTTTCAGAGTAATACGCTCTTTCTTCACTTCCGGATCCGGAATCGGAACTGCGGAGAGAAGTGCTCTTGTATATGGATGTCTCGGGTTTGCATAAAGTTCTTTCTTCGGTGCTGTCTCTACGATCGTGCCAAGATACATGACACCGATTCTGTCTGAAATCATTTCAACAACGCTCAGGTCATGGGAAATGAACAGATAGGTAAGATTAAAGTCTTTCTGTAACTGCTGCAGAAGATTTAATACCTGCGCCTGAATAGAAACATCAAGGGCAGATACCGGCTCATCTGCGATGATAAGCTTTGGCTGTACAGTCAGTGCTCTGGCAATTCCGATACGCTGACGCTGACCACCGGAAAATTCATGCGGGTAACGCTCTCCATGAGACGGGCTTAATCCTACAGTGCCGAGAAGTTCGTGCACTTTCTTAAGGCGCTCTCCTGCACTCATATTTGTGTGAATCAGAAGTGGCTCACCAATGAGATCCTGAACTTTCATTCTCGGATTCAGGGAACCGTATGGATCCTGGAAAACCATCTGGATATCTGAACGTAACGGGCGCATTTCTTTCTCTGAAAGTTTGGAGATTTCTTTTCCCTCAAACCAGATTTCGCCGGAGTCAGGTGTGATCAGATGATCGATCAGCTTACCTGTCGTAGATTTACCACAGCCGGACTCGCCTACCAGCGAAAAAGTTTCACCCGGATAAATATCAAAAGATACATCATTTACCGCATGGACAAATTTCTTCTTGCTGAACATTCCTCCGTTTGCCTGGAATGTTTTCTTCATATTCTTTACTGATAATAACGGCTCGCTCACAGGTTACGCCTCCTTTCCGGTTTTGTTGAGCAGATGGCATCTGCATTTTCTGGTGCCTGCTTCGTTGATATCTGCAAGCTCCGGCTCCTGCTGATGACAGATATCCATTGCATATTTACATCTCGGTGCAAACTTACATCCTTTCGGCATTACGGACAGATCCGGTACGCTTCCCGGAATGGACGGAAGAGATTCCACACCACTTCCAAGTTTCGGTACAGAACCAATCAGCCCCTGTGTATATGGATGTTTCGGATCTGCAAAAAGTTCCTGCACAGGCGCTTCTTCTACAATTCGGCCGGCATACATAACAACAACTCTGGAACACATTTCAGCAACAACACCAAGGTCATGTGTGATCATCAGAATACCTGTATTCTTCTTTGCCCTGATGTCCTCCATCAGCTCCAGGATCTGTGCCTGAATGGTAACGTCAAGGGCTGTAGTCGGCTCGTCCGCAATAAGAAGCTCCGGCTCACAGGACATTGCCATAGCAATCATAACACGCTGGCACATACCGCCTGAAAGCTGGTGCGGATAACTCTTTAATGTCATATCCGGTTCAGGGATACCTACTGATTTCAGTACTTCGAATGCTCTGTTGTGCGCTTCTTCTTTTGAGAAATTGTTATGGAGCAGGATTGCTTCTGTCAGCTGTTTCTCAATTCTCATACATGGGTTCAGAGAGTTCATCGGCTCCTGGAAGATCATGGCAACTTCACGTCCTCTGATCTTTCTCATGCCTTTTTTATCTTCTTTGAGAAGATCCTTGCCATTAAGCAGGATCTCACCGTTGGAAATCTTACTGTTACGTGCCAGAAGTTTCATAATGGAAAGGGAGGTTACGGATTTACCGCATCCGGACTCTCCTACCAGACCAAGAATCTCACCTGGCTGAATGGAGAAACTTACATTATTAACTGCTGTCACCCATGTTTTATCTCTTTTAAACTCCGTACGGAGGTTTTTTACTTCTAATAATTTTTCTGCCATGGTTTCTTCCTCCTAGTTCATCTTTGGATCCAGGGTATCTCTGAGACCGTCGCCCAGCAGGTTGAATGCCAGAACTGTAAGGAAGATCAGAATACCAGGGAACAGTACCATGTGAGGAGCTGTATTCAGATAGTTACGTCCTGTGGAAAGCATGGAACCCCAGTCAGGCTCTGTAACGTTTGCACCGAATCCCAGGAAGCTTAAGGATGATGCAGCAAGGATTGCAGTACCTACACGCATGGTAAAGTTAACGATCATAGACTGGATCGTACCAGGGAAAATATGTACAAACAGGATTCTTGTGTTTGAACATCCCAGGGAACGGGCAACCTCTACATAAGGAGCCTGCTTTACGGAAATCGTCGCGCTTCGTATGATTCGTGCGAAGGACGGCACTGTAAATACCGCAACTGCGATCATAACGTTTACCATACCCTGTCCGATGATGGCAACAACTGCGATAGCCAGCAGGATATCAGGGAAAGCGAAAAGTACATCACAGCATCTCATAATCAGGGAATCGATAATTCCGCCGTAGAAACCTGCGATCAGTCCGAGAACAACACCGATAGCCGTACCAATGATCGTCGCTGTCAGCGCACATGTAAGAGAAAGTCTGGTACCAACCATCAGACGTGAGAAAACATCCTGTCCGTATTCATTGGTTCCCCAGATGTGGGCTGCGCTTGGCCCCTGCATCATAGCTGTGTAATCCGGTGCCTGCGGATCATACGGAACTACATACGGTCCGATGATTGCCATTAAGATAATAAATACTATAAATGCCAGAGAAATCACTGCTGTTTTTCTCTTCATGAATTTCTTGACAAATTCTTTGAACTTGCTCTGTGCCTTAGGGAGTTCTTCGGCAGCAGCAAGGTTAATGTTTGATGTTGTGTTCTTATCTGCCATCTTCTCTCCTCCTCTATTCATAACGTACTCTTGGGTTAATCACGCCATAAAGAACATCTACGATCAGGTTGATCAGGATATATTCTGTAGCAAAGAACAGAAGTAATGCCTGAACAACTTTGTAATCTCTCATCTGGATGGAGTCTACCAGAAGACGTCCAAGTCCGGGTATGGAGAATACCGTCTCTGCCATAACAGATCCGGAAAGGAGACCACCAATCTGAAGTCCGGCTACTGTTACGATCTCGATCAGAGAGTTCTTAAATGCATGGCGCATAACAACCAGTGATTCAGAAAGACCTTTGGCACGTGCAGTACGCACATAGTCCTCACGCATAGTCTCAAGCATGGAAGATCTGGAAAATCTGGCAAGTACGGCCATGATTCCTGCTCCCATTGTAAGTGATGGAAGAATATAGCTCTTCCAGGTTTCCAGTCCACTGGTTGGAAGCCATCCCAGGCTTACTGAGAAAAGCTGGATTAATTCCAGACCTAACCAGAAACTTGGAACAGATATACCTGCGATTGCTATGATCATACCTACATAATCAAGAATTCTGCCATGAAATACGGCAGCGATGATACCGATTGCAATACCGATGATCGCAGCCCATATCATGGATGAGAATGTCAGCATGATAGTTGGTTTCAGTCTTGGTGCGATTGTCTCTGCTACGGTTTTACCGTTTTTGATAGAGTTTCCCAGATCTCCTGTAAAAAGACCTTTCATATATTTGCCATACTGTACAAGTAGTGGCTCATCCAGTCCCAGCTGTTCACGTACAACTGCCACATCTTCCTTTGTTGCATCCTGACCGGCTACCAGTCTTGCCGGATCACCGGGAATCATATGGATAAACATAAATACTACAAATGAGATAACCAGAAGCAGCGGGATCGTACTTGCCAAACGTTTACCTAAATAACGTCCCATATTTTTCCTCCTTATTATTTTCTTACCTGTTGTTTATATTTGATGCTTTATAGTCAGAGAACTGCCATAGTAAATCTTATGGCAGTTCTCCGGTTCGAACATCTTTGTCCTGTATTCATACTGCCGTATCGGCAGTATTTTATGGAATTGCTGCAATTTCAGATCAGGCAGCCAGATTTATGTTCTTCGCAGCCTGTTCTCAACCCCATTACTTACTGTGCTAAAGTTGCATTTGCGAAGTTAAATGCTCCGTCCGGAGATACATATACGCCAGACAGATAAGATTTTGTAGAATAGATGATCTGGTCATTGCCAAGGAATAACCATGGGCATGCTTCCCATGCAATCTTCTGAGCATCGCCATAGTATTTAGCCTGCTCTTCCTCGTTAGCTGTTGCAAGACCTTCGTCCATATCTTTATCAAAATCAGCGTCATTGAAGTATGCTGTGTTTGCACTTGTCGGAGGGCACATTGTGCTGTAAAGCAGGGAACGTAAAGAACCATCCATTGTGAAGTCAGATGCAGACCAGTTTACATACCACATATTGATCTCAGCATCTTCTTTGTCAACATAAATCTTGTCACTTACAGTTGCAGGCTCCATTGGCTGAACGTCAACTTCGATACCGATCTGAGCAAGCTGCTGGGAAATAAATGTCATACCTTTGATTTCCTGTGTTGTGTTATCGCCCCACAGAGTAAGTTTGAATCCGTCTTCGTATCCGGCTTCTTTCATAAGTTCTTTTGCTTTGTCTACATCATATGTGTAAGCTTCCTGTTCTTCATATCCACCGATGATAGATGGAACTACAGATGTAGCCGGTTTTCCGTATCCGGAATACATTAACTGGATGTATGCATCTTTGTCGATCGCATAGTTCATAGCCTGACGTACTTTTACATCAGAAAGCTGTTCCAGATCCATGTTCAGAGTTACATATCTCATGATGTTGGAGTCTGTTGTAAGGATGTTTACATCGTCTGTTCCTTTGATTGCTTCAATCTGGTCAGATGGTGTAGGATAGATGAAATCTGCCTCACCTGTCTGAAGCATAGCTGTACGTGCACCTGCTTCCGGAACTTCTTTGATTGTTACAGTGTCAACGCCCGGTTTGTCTCCCCAGTAATCATCATTGCGCTCGAAGCTTGTGTGGTCGCCTTCTTCCCATTCTGTACATACATATGGGCCGGTTCCGCATGGATGGTTCATGATATCATTGCCATACTCTTCAAGAGCTGCAGGGCTGATGATACAGAACTGTGTCAGACGGTTGATAAATGGTGCCCATGCCTGTGTCAGTTTGATAACCAGTGTGTAATCATCCGGTGTTTCAATGCTGTCTACACGAGGTGTTTCAGATCCGTCTTCGTTAGTTACGATAAATGTTCTTCTCTGACGAAGGTTGTTGTCTTTGTTAACTACACGATCGTAGTTTGCTTTAACTGCTGCTGCATTGAAGTCTGTTCCGTCCTGGAATTTAACGCCCTGACGAAGTTTGAAAGTATAAGTAAGAGAGTCATCGGAAACTTCCCATGATTCAGCAAGTTTGCCTGTTAATTCCTGGTTCTCATCAAAAGAAACCAGTGTCTCGTATACACCACGTGTAGCAGAGATTGCGTTTGTATCCGGAATGTTTGCCGGATCCATGGAGCTTACGCTTCCTTCGATTGCGATCACCAGATCATTGTCGGATGATTTGGAATCTTCATTTGTGGCTTTGAGAATATAGCCGTCATCATCTGCTGCAAATGCTGTAGCGGACATGGAAACTGTCATTACTCCTGCAAGAGCTGCTGCCATAACTTTTTTGTACATTTTCATAGTTTTCTCTCCTTTTCTTTCTGTACATTGTTACTTAGTTACAATCACGAAGTTAATTTTGGGTACAAAAAAAGTGTTTTTATATTTTTGCGTCTTTGCAATGTATAAAAATCGTGCAGCAATCCATTTACTTACATGCGCCTTTGCATCTTCATAAAAACACTTAGTTGTTTAACTTGACTCCAGTATAGCAATCTGTTGTCCTATTGTCAATTATTTTGTCGTATTTTATATTATTTTGGTGGTATTATACCAATATCTGACAGTGAAATTGGTATAAATCACCATCAATCAAGGATTATTTATTCTTGTTTGGTATTATTTGGCTATAATCTGTACAAACAATAAGTCCTCTAAACCTTATAGTTGGTTCAGAGGACTTATGTTGTTATCATATCTGTTTCTTCACATGAACCTGTAACTGATTGTACGGGATTTCAATTCCGTTTGCATCAAATGCTTCTTTGATCAGTTCATTAAGCCGCCACCTGGCAGGCCAGTATTTCTCCGTAGCCACCCACACACGCAGGCCCATGACCACTGCGCTCTCTCCAAGCTCATCTACAAACACCACCATTCCCTGGTCGTCTTTCGTATCTTCATCATTATGAAGGATTTCTTCCAGGATTGCTTTTGCTTTCTTAATGTCTGAATCATAAGAAATTCCTACTTTGATCTCCAGCTTACGAAGATCTCTGGCAGTTACATTTGTAATAATGCTGCCGGACAGCGTTCCATTTGGGATTACAATGTGTTTGTTATCTATGGAAATCAGAGTTGTATAACAGATTTCTATTTTGTATACAGTTCCTTCGCACCCATTCTGCTGTGCGATAATGATATAATCCCCCACCTGAAATGGTTTGAAGATCAGAAGCATGATCCCGCCTGCGATATTTGCAAGGCCGCCCTGCAATGCAAGACCTACCGTTACACCGGCAGTACCAAGCAGTGCTGCAATAGAGGATTCCTTTACACCAAAATGAGTGGCAATGCTAAATACCAGCAAAATGTAAAGTACAATTCTCAACAGCGACCCTGTAAACTGGATCACACCTTTGTCTACAGACGCACGCTCCATGGACTTCTTTATGAAAGAAACAAACCACTGGATCACTTTGCGCCCGCCCACAAATACCAGCAATGCCATTACTACTTTCAGCCCCAGTTTCGTCAAAGCCGGAAGATAGTCTGAAAAATACTGCTTATAGCTGTAATATAAACTTTTTGCCTCCTGAATTTCCTGTTCCAATATTTTTCACCTGCTCTCTTATATTTTGTCATGTATTATTTTTCTGCCCTTCTTTCACTTAACAGGCAGCTTTTCATATAATATCAGGGTTAAAAGATGTCTTTCCCCTGACTTGATATCTACGAATTACTCCGCTGCTTTGCAGATCCCGCAATTCTCATATAAGAGTAGCATAACATACCTCATTCTCTGTAACAATCAATTTTGTTCGGGCAAAAAAAAGAAAGCGGACAATATATCCGCTTTACTGACACAGGATTTCACGCTCTGATGAGCTAAAATCAATATGCATTATTTATAAGGATTGCTATAAGCGCAGAATAATCCCCTCATTTCCCAAAAACAGAAAATAAATAATTAGTTGAATAATCAGTATCGCCGGAACTCCTGTCTTAAATTTCGACTTTCTTGTTTTATGATGAAATACCTTCATACCGGCCAGAGCTCCCACCGACCCTCCGATCACCGCCAAAAATATCAGCTGCGCTTCCGGTATGCGCCACTGTCCGGCTTTTGCCCTGCTTTTATCCAAGCCATAGATAAAAAATGTGACTATATTAATGATAATCACATAAATATATAGAAGATTTGTAGATGTCATCTGCACCTGTGAATTCCTTTCTTTAATCTTAACATGCCAGACCTGCGATCACTGATTCAAAATCTTCATCATAGCCATCATATTTAAGTTCCAGAGGTTCTTCCACGCCAAGACTTAATACTCCGAGAATAGATTTGGCATCAATAAAAATTTTTCCTTTAAATACAATATCAATATCAAATGGACATCTGACTGCCGCACTGACCAGTTTCTTTGCTGCCTCCACGTCATTGATCTTAATTGTCTTATTCGCTGTTGTCATATTCGGTAATCTCCCTTTCCTTTTGGTCTCCGTCCTATTGTCAGGACTTTTATATTGATTTTTTGACCCAGTCGTATTATACTGATTCACACATTGATATACAAACGTTATTTTTCTATATCAGATATTCTATTTTTATATAGCATAAGGAGCCGACTGTATCATGATTCTTGATTATTATCGTATTTTTTACTATGTTGCCCAGTATAAGAGTTTTTCCAAAGCAGCCGACGTTATGGGAAACAATCAGCCTAACATTACCCGGTGTATGAATATTCTGGAGAATGAGCTGGGATGTAAACTTTTTATCCGTTCCAATCGCGGAGTACAGCTGACCATTGAAGGAGAAAGACTTTTTGAACATGTATCAATTGCAATAGAACAGCTTGTATCAGGAGAAAATGAACTTCTCAAAGATAAAGGTCTGGAAAGCGGACTTGTAAATATTGGTGCCAGTGAGATCGCACTGCGTTTATTCCTGCTGAACGAACTGGAAGTCTTTCATCACCGTTATCCACATGTAAAGCTGAGGATTTCTAATCATTCCACACCACAGGCAGTTCAGGCACTGGAAAACGGTCTGGTAGACTTTGCAGTAGTTACCACACCTGTCGCTCTGAAAAAACCACTTCAGAGAATTCCCCTCTATTCTTTCCGCGAGATCCTTATAGGTGGAGAGGAATATGCGGAAACAGCTTCCAACAAACACTGTCTTCAGGATCTGCAGGATATCCCTCTGATCGGGATTGCTCCAGGAAGCAGTACAAGAGAATTATATACACAGTATTTTATGCGCCATAACCTTCCCTTCTCACCTGATATGGAAGTGGCAACTACTGACCAGATCTTCCCTATGGTGCAGCACAACCTGGGAATCGGATTCTTCCCTGAAGAGCTTGCTGCTGAACATATTGCTCAGGGGAAAATCGTCCAGATTCCCATTGAAGAGCCTCTTCCTGAACGAAAGATCTGTCTGATCCGCAATGTAAAAAGGCCACAGAGCATTGCAGCACGCAGCCTTGAAGAACACCTCACATCACACCGGGAAACAGAATAACTGTTACTGCAGACAGCAGTACCCCCAAAAACAGGGATCACTCCTGCAGATATCCGGTCTGCAGTGGTAATCCCTGTTTTATTGATGTTATTTATTTAATCCTTTCATGGATAAGCTGATACGTTTTTTCTTCATATCAACTCCGATTACTCTTACATCTACGATATCCCCTACACTCACCGCTTCCAGAGGATGTTTGATAAATCTCTCTGTCATCTCGGAAATGTGCACCAGACCGTCCTGATGTACACCGATATCTACAAATGCACCGAAATCAATAACATTACGGACAGTTCCCTTCAGCACCATTCCTTCTTTCAGATCTTTCATTTCAAGAACGTCTGAACGAAGGATCGGTTTCGGCATGTCATCACGAGGATCTCTTGCCGGTTTCTCCAGTTCCTTTACAATATCACGAAGTGTGATCTCACCGATTCCCAGTTCTGCTGCCATCTTCTTATAGTCTTTTACCTGCAGGGAAAGTCCAAGGAGATTTCCTGCCACAACATCATTTGGCTTATATCCAAGTTTTGAAAGAAGTGCAGATGCTGCTTCATAGCTCTCAGGATGTACACTTGTTGCATCCAGAGGATTCTTTCCACCTGAAATACGCATGAAACCTGCACACTGTTCAAATGCCTTCGGTCCTAATTTCGCTACTTTGAGAAGTTCTTTTCTGTCTGTGAACTGACCGTTCTCTTCTCTGTAAGCTACGATATTTTTGGCAATTGCTTTGCTGATACCGGAAATATACTCAAGCAGAGATGCAGATGCTGTATTTAAATCTACACCAACTTTATTTACGCTGTCTTCTACAACGCCGCTTAATGCTTCATCCAGTTTCTTCTGGTTCATATCATGCTGATACTGACCCACACCGATAGATTTCGGATCAATCTTAACCAGTTCTGCAAGCGGATCCTGTACACGTCTTGCAATGGAAGCCGCACTTCTCTGTCCTACATCAAAGTTCGGGAATTCCTCTGTAGCCAGTTTGCTTGCAGAATACACAGATGCTCCTGCCTCATTTGTGATAACATACTGCACCTTTTTTTCCGGGATTTCTTTGAGCATATCTACGATCACCTGCTCGGATTCACGACATGCTGTACCGTTTCCTACTGAAATAAGGGATACACCGTATTTTTCGATCATACCTTCCACTGTATCCTTGGCAGCACGGATCTTTTTCTCAGTAGTCGGAGCTGTGGGATAAACAACTGTTGTATCCAGAACTTTACCTGTTGCATCTACAACTGCCAGCTTACAGCCTGTACGGAACGCAGGGTCCCATCCAAGTACGACTTTGCCTGCGATTGGAGGCTGCATCAGAAGCTGTTCCAGATTCTTGCCGAATACATGGATCGCGCCGTCTTCTGCCTTATCAGTAAGGTCACTGCGGATTTCTCGCTCGATAGCCGGTCCGATCAGACGTTTGTAACTGTCTTCTACAACTGCTTTCAGAATCGGAGTTGTATTCGGGTTGTCTTTTTTGATCACTCTCTTATTCAAATAACGAAGGATGTCTTCCTCCGGTGCATTTACTTTAACAGTGATAAATTTCTCTTTCTCACCACGGTTTAACGCAAGAATACGGTGTCCTGCCAGTTTCCTGACCGGCTCCTCAAATTCATAATACATCTCATATACGGACTGAGTTTCCGCATTCTTTGCTGTGGAAGAAATACTTCCGTTCTTTGTTGTCAGGTTACGGATGTAGATACGATAGTCTGCTTCATCGGAAATACGCTCTGCAATAATATCTTTAGCTCCATTCAATGCTTCTGCAACATTCTTAACACCCTTTTCTTCGGAGACGTATGCCTTGGCTTCCTCTTCTACCGGCTTGTCTGTCATCTGCAGAAGAATGATATCTGCCAGTGGTTCCAGCCCTTTCTCTTTGGCAATTGTCGCACGGGTACGGCGTTTCGGGCGATATGGTCTGTATAAGTCCTCTACTACAACCAGTGTCTGGGCATCCAGAATCTGTTTCTTCAGTTCCTCAGTCAGCTTGCCCTGGTCTTCGATGCTCTTTAATACCTGATTCTTCTTATCTTCCAGATTTCTCAGATACGTCAGTCTCTCAAAGAGTGCACGAAGCTGCTCATCATTAAGGGAACCTGTTGCTTCTTTTCTGTATCGGGAAATGAATGGGATGGTGTTGCCTTCGTCAATTAATTTGACTGCGGCTTCTACCTGCCATTTCTCCACCTTCAATTCCTGTGTGATTACCTGAATAATATCCATTATTTGTTTCTCTCCTCTTGTTGCTTGTGTGCCAACAAGTTGATTTCTCGAACAATCTTGCGTCTAAATTTCTTATTTCCGCGTTGTCGTCGGTCGCCGTAGTCACCGCTACGCCTCCTTCCTCCGCCTTGAAATAAAAAAATTTATCCTGCAAGATTGTTTCAAGAATCAACTTGTCGGCACACTTGTCAGAATTCAGATTGATTTTTTATCATCAAAAACGCTCTTGTGATAGGGTATCAATCTGGCAGTGATTTGTCAAGTGCGGGATTTTGGCATACATATGTCAAAATCCCACAGGATAACAGCGTATAAAAAGTAAATTACCCAAAATATTCATTAAGCTGTGCAATAAATTCCTCCGGAACCTTCCGTTCAAACGGAAAGCCTTCAATATTTCCCAGTCTGTCTGCAATATAGCCGAGCAGAACTGCACTTCTCTCCAGTGACCAGTCTGACAGCAGTGCAATGGTGTCGTGACGGGTATGCATGCCAAACCCATCTCTGTTCAGCGTCATTGCAGGGATTCCTTTCCATGCAAAAGCATTGGAATCACTTCCCCATATCTGGTTCTTCGTTGACATTCCGATACCGATTTCATGAGCCATATATGTGAGTATACTGCAGACAGACGCATCACCGGTGACCCCTGCTACAGTTCCGCCTACAAGCTGTCCGGCAAGATCTACATTCATGTTAAAACGATGTGCCGAAAGTTCATTTTCATGAATTTTGATATAATTCTGACTTCCCAGCAGACCTTTCTCTTCTGCGCCAAACCATATGAATTCCATTGTTCTGCGTGGTCTGTGTGCATGGAAATATCTGCACAGTTCCATAATGATCGCTGCTCCGGACATATTATCATACGCCCCCGGTCCCTCCGGAACAGAATCATAATGTGCAGTCAGAGTCAGGATTTCCTCTGCCTTATCTGTCCCCTCGATACGTGCCACTACATTACGGGATGTACATGTTACTGTCTCCTGCTCTACAGATAAACATACCTGAGATGCACCCTTCGTCACCAGTTCGATGGCATCTTTGTAATGAATGCTTACGCCAGGAATCCTGTTATCATAATTGACAGCTTCTCTTCCTGCTTCTTTTTTCTCTTCTCCCGGCAGATTCTTTGGCAGAGCGTATGCACGTGGAACCAGATCCACGCCTTCATCTAACGGAGAACCTGCAATACTGATGAATCCCACAGCACCGGCTTTCACCAGCTTCCGGTACATATCTTTTCTCACTGGATCATTTACCATGACAATCTTTCCGCTGACATGTGCAAGGCTGATATCATCACCGTTCTCTGCATACGCAAATGGTGCTTCCAACCCGTCCTCTGCTGTGTTTCCGCATCTTCCATATCCGGTTACTGTGTATTCTTTTGTGTATGGCTCTGTTACTTTCAGCTTTGCTTTTTTTATCTGAAAAGTATCAAAAGAAAATTCTTCCAGATGACTCTCCACGCCAAAACTGTCCAGAGTTTTCTGAATCCTTTCTGCTGCTTTTTCTTCTCCTGCAGTTCCTGCCTCTCTGATATAATCAAAATCTGCCAGAAATTCCAATTGACGCTTTCCACTGATCTCATTTGTATTCATAATCGTAAAAACCCTTTCCCTTTTCTTGAATTGCTATAGAAAAGACCTTTTTCTTCTGATAATATGATGTCAGGGCCAAAAGGTATTTTAACCCTGATATCATAATACTTATCATAGCAAAAAGGTCTTCAATTTAATAAACTGTATTTTTATTTCAGACTGTCAAAATATTCATCCCATGGTTTCGGTTCGTTGTCTTCTTCCTCTTCTTTTGGTGATGAATCATTCTGCTCTTTTTTATCATCCATATCTGTCTGAACATTCTGTATTTCTGTGCTGTCCGTAATATTCTGTTCATCTTCGTTTTCATAAGAAACCGATTCTTCCGGCACACGCCAAAACTGCTGCGGATGCGTCTCATCTTCCTGTGGCTGTTCACTCTGTGAATAGCTGTCAAACATAGGATTCACATAGTCTCGTGCCACACGTTCTTCTTCCTCTTTCTGCACTTTAAGCTCCCCTGTCAGATCACGATAGAACATTACTTCTGTCATGGCCATATATGGAAATATCCACAAGAGTGCAATATAGAATGTAAAAACAGAAAGAAACATCAATGGGATAAAGCTTATCTTCAGCATAAGATATCTTCCGAAGTTTCCATGCATCATCTCCAGACTCTCTTTCATAGCCTCTGTACTTTTCAATTCCGGCTTATCTGACAGAATATAATAAGTCATCTCCAGAGGAATGACCAGAATCTGATAAACAATCATTCCAACGATCATCAGAACAACACCTGTATACAGCCAGGTGATCAGCACCTCCACAGAAGCATCTTCACCCGGAAGATTCGCATTACTGTAAATCGTATAGGGCAGCATGGTAAGCAGATTCAGTACTGCCATAAAAAATCCGGCAACGATCACTCTGTCCGGGTGATGTCTGTAAAAATAAAACAGATCATTTAATGAATATGCTTTCCCTCTGGCAATATTCAGATACATATAATTCATACCTGCCGCTACCACATTGATCAGCAGAGTCAGAATAAATGTAAATGCATACGACAGCACAATATCAATTGTTTTCTCTCCCGGAAATAAAGCCGAGGATATCATGCTGCTGATCAGAGCCAGTGCCTGAACTGCAACAAATGCCAGGATCAGTATCCCATATTTTCCTGACATGGCCTGCTTCGCATAGTTTTTTAATTCACGTCTCGATGTCATGTAATTCTCCTAAATCAGTCTGCCAGACCAAAGGCATCATGTACTGCATTCATTGCGCGCACGCCGTCCTTTTCATTGATCAGAACTGTCACACGAATCTCGGATGTAGAGATCATGTTGATGTTTACGCCCTCATTATAGAGGCTCTCAAACATCTTTGCAGCTACTCCGGGATTACTCATCATTCCTGCACCTACGATGGAAAGCTTCGCAATATTTCTCTCAGAATGAAGCTCTGCAAATCCAAGTCTTGCCTGATTTGCATCCAGAACTGCAACTGCATCATCCAGATCATTTCCATCTACTGTGAAAGAAATGTCCTTTCTGCCCGCACGTCCGATAGACTGCAGGATCACATCTACATTAATATTCTTCTTCGCAAGGGTATCAAATAATTTAAAAGCCACACCCGGCTCATCCTTTAATCCGATTACCGCAATTCTCACTGCATCTGTATCCAGCGCAACACCGCTGATCAACATTCTCTCCACTGTAACTTCCTCCTTTACCACAGTTCCTTCACTGTTGTTTAAACTTGAACGTACCACAAGCGGCACGCCATATTTCTTCGCCATCTCCACAGAACGGTTGTGAAGCACACCTGCCCCGAGAGTCGCAAGGTCAAGCATTTCATCGTAAGTGATCTCTTTGAGCTTTCTTGCTTTCGGAACCTTACGCGGATCTGCTGTATAAACACCATCTACATCTGTATAGATTTCACAGGCATCTGCATGAAGAGCAGCCGCAAGAGCAACCGCTGTTGTGTCAGAACCGCCTCTTCCAAGAGTCGTATAATCATCATACTTGTCAACTCCCTGGAAGCCGGTAACTATTACAATCTTTTTGCTGTCCAGCTCTCTTCTGATACGCTCTGTATCAATTCTTTTTAAACGTGCATTTCCATGACTGCTTGTCGTATGCATGGAAACCTGAAAAGCATTCAGGGAAACCGCAGGAACTCCCAGTTTATCCATCGCCATTGCCATCAGTGCAACAGACATCTGTTCTCCGATGGTAAAGAGCATATCCATCTCTCTTTTCGGCGGTTTCTCATTGACATCCCTTGCCATAGTGATCAGTTCATCCGTATATTTCCCCATTGCGGACAGAACGACAACCACGTCATTTCCTTTTCTGTACTCTTCTATACAGCGGCTGGCAACATTAAAGATACGTTCTTTATTTGCAACCGATGTACCGCCAAATTTCTTGACAATCAACATTGTTTTACTTCCTCCATAATAAGTTTACAGGAAAGAGAAGATTCTCATATCTTCCCTTTCCTGTTCTGTTTACAGTAATCACTGTACAAATGTTTATCTGAAGTATTGTATCAGTGTCCACCTTATCAGGCACACTATATGATACACGAAATCTGTCAGTTTATCAATCTTTAACTCGAATCTTTGCAAGTACCTGATCTCCGATCTGAGCCAGTTTCTCTTCAAATGCTCCCTGTGTCATTTCATCAGTGATAAATGCACATTCCTGCGGAAGCTGTCCCAGGCTGATGATCTCAACATCACCAAATACCTTCTTCGCTTCTTCTGCTGCTTCTTTTTTAATTCTCACAAAAAATCTTCCTGTCACTTCATCCAGTGGTTTCAGTACTGCCGGAGTGCTGTTCCAGTTTGTCACAATGTTAACATGGAGATGTTTTGCGGCATCCACAATATCACCAACTACAGCACTTGCTGTAGGCAGTTTACCTGCACCGCTTCCATAGAACATGGCATCTCCAAGCATATTTCCATGTACAAATACTGCATTAAACACATCATTTACACTGTAAAGGGGGCTGTTCTGGCCGAGCATAAACGGTGCTACCATTGCATAACAGGTTCCGTCTGCCAGTCTGCGGCTGGTTCCAAGAAGTTTGATGGTTCTGCCAAGCTTCGCAGCATACTCCATATCTTCAGGTGTGATCTTTGTAATTCCCTCTGTATAAATATCTTCAAAATCAAAATATCTCTCATAAGCAAGAGAGGAAAGGATTGCAATCTTACGGCATGCATCGTATCCTTCCACGTCGGCGGTAGGATCTGCCTCTGCATAACCCTTCTGCTGTGCTTCCTTTAATACAGTGTCAAATTCACAGCCTTCTGTGCTCATCTTATAAAGCATGTAGTTGGTAGTTCCGTTCAGGATACCTGTTACTTCGTCAATCTCATCTCCTGTAAGGGAAGAATTGATGACACGAATGATCGGGATTCCGCCGCCACAGCTTGCTTCAAATAAGAAGTTAATGCTCTTTTCCTTTGCAATATCCATCAGCTCGCGGCCATGCTTTGCAACCAGAGCCTTATTGGAAGTGCAGACATTTTTTCCTGCCAGAAGTGCCTTCTTTACAAAAGTATAAGCAGGCTCCACACCGCCCATAACCTCTACTACAATATCTACTTCCGGATCACTGACGATCTGTTCATAATCATGGACCAGAACCTTCTCTACCGGCTGTCCCGGAAAATCATGAAGATCCAGAACATATTTTACATGAAGTTCCTGTCCGGCACGTCTGGAAATGCTCTCTTTATTTTCATTTAATACTTCAAATACACCGCTTCCAACTGTGCCATATCCTAAAATTGCTACATTGATCATTTTCTTTTACTCCCTGCCTAATATTTTCAGATAATGAATTCCTTCATTCTGTTCAATCGTCTCTACCATTGCTTCTGCATCCCCCTCGCCCGGAAGAATGTCCACACTCAGAGTAAGTGTGGCAACCCCATTGATAGGAATACTCTGATGAATGGTGAGAATGTTTCCATGAAACCGTGCAATCGTCTGCAGGACAACCGACAAAAGCCCCGGTTCATCGTCCATCTGGATAATAAAGGTGATCGTCTTTCCCCTTGTCTCTTCATGAAATGGAAAAATATCATCTTTGTATTTGTAGAAGGAGCTTCTGCTGATTCCTGTGCGCTCTGCTGCATCCTGTACAGTGTCCACCTTGCCGGAGTCCAGAAGCTTCTTTGCCTCCACCACCTTCAGCAGGACTTCCGGAACTGCTCGTTCCCTCACTACAAAATATTTCTTTTTCTCTGTTACTGGTTTCTGCATATCAATTTACCTGTCCGTTCTTTAAAGACATTTGTTTTTACACACTGGATATATTATCACACCACACAAAAATACGCAAGAAATATATTCTGCTGAATCATTGTGTAAAATCATTATGCCTCAACACGAAAAAGGCTGTCCTGATTTCAGACAGCCTTTTTTATTCTTTTATTTCTTCAGTGCGATCCATTTCAGATATGCATTGATGAAAATATCAATTCCTCCGTCAAGTACTGCATCCACATTTCCGGTCTCCTCGTTTGTACGATGATCCTTTACCATGGTATATGGCTGCATAACATAAGAACGGATCTGATTTCCCCATCCGATATCTGTCACCTCACCGCGGATACCAGAGAGTTTTTCCTCTGCCTCCTGCTGCTTGAGAAGATACAGCTTGGCTTTCAGCATCTGCATGGCTTTATCTTTATTCATGTGCTGAGAACGTTCATTCTGACACTGTACCACGATTCCGGTAGGATAATGTGTGATACGGATGGCAGATGATGTCTTGTTAATATGCTGACCGCCGGCACCACTGCTTCGATAAGTATCAATACGGATCTCATCGTCATTGATCTCTACATCCAGATCCTTCTTGATATCCGGCATAACATCACAGGATACAAAAGATGTCTGTCGCTTACCTGCTGCATTGAAAGGAGAAATACGCACCAGACGGTGAACTCCCTTCTCTGATTTCAGATAACCGTAAGCATTTGTTCCGTTTACCTGGAAAGTAACCGATTTGATACCTGCCTCATCGCCGTCCAGATAATCCAACACTTCCAGGGTAAATCCTTTCTTATCTGCCCAACGGCTGTACATACGGTAAAGCATACCGCACCAGTCACAGGCCTCTGTTCCGCCTGCACCTGCATTCAACTTAATGATAGCATTCTCACTGTCATATTCTCCGGAAAGAAGTGTCTTGATACGGATATTGTCAAAATCCTTCTGAAACTCATCCAGCATTTCCTGAATCTCAGGAATCAGTGCAGGATCGTTCTCCTCATATCCCATCTCGATCATGGTTTCCATATCTTCCATCTGTGTAACCAGATTCTGATAGGTCTCCATGTCATCTTTCATGTCTTTTAATTCTTTCATTTTCTTCTGGGAAACTTCTGCATCATCCCAGAAATCAGGCGCTTCCATTTCGCGCTCTAATTCTTCGACCTTCTGCTCTTTGTTAGCCAGGTCAAAGTGAATCCCTCACTTCCACTAATGGTTCTGTATAAGTCGCAAGAATGCTCTTGAACTGGTCTAATTCAACCACAGCTTCACCCACTTTCTTATTATAAATATTCTCTGTCGGACTCCCTGTGGATAACCGACTGAATTGCTATAGATTATAGCAGTCCTAGTAAATAATTCGTTTAAAATAATACCATATCTTTAAGCAAATTACAAACAAAGAATTACCCACAGTGTGAAATGATCATTTATCGTTACATTTCACACTGTGGGTAATCATACTTTACACTGAATTGCGCATAAAGCCTGTATAATTTACGAGAAGAAGCTCTCTGCAACACTGATATCTGCAATATATCCCACTGTTCCTGTCATATAGATAGTTCCGTCCTCTTCCATATCGATCTGTATCATTCCGCCCGGCTGATTTACATTAATACGGGATTCTACCAGCCCCAGCTTATAGGCTGCCGCTGCTGCCGCACAGCTTCCTGTTCCGGAAGCCTTTGTATATCCGGAACCTCTTTCCCAGATTTCAATCTCCAGATTTCCCTTGTCGACCTGACGGCAGATCTGCAGGTTCATTCTCTCCGAAAATTCATCTGCATTTTCCACATAAGGTCCCAGATTCTTTACAGCTTCTGCACTTACATTGTCTGTAAAAATAATGCAGTGTGGATTACCAACTGTCAGGCAGGTAGCCTTGTATTCTTTTCCATGGAATACGAAATTCTCCTTAATTACTTCACGAACTTCACCGGAAACAGGGATATCGCTGGAGATAAAAGATGGTTTTCCTATGTTTACTTTAAATTCCGTTGCCCGGCTGTTCAGGCATTCCACATGAATCGTGCCTGACATAGTTTCAATGTCAAATTTTTTCTCAGTAATATATCCATTATCCATCAGATATTTGGCAAAAATACGCACGCCGTTTCCACTGATGGCAGATTCACTTCCGTCTGCGTTAAAAATACGCACACCCAATTTCCCATCAATTTCTACCGGTCCATAAAGCACACCGTCAGCGCCAAGCCCAAATCCTCTCTGGCAGAGAAGTGCAATCTTCTTTCCCTGAAGCTGTACCTGATTTTTCTTCGGATCAAGAATCAGATAATCGTTTCCAAGTCCCTGATATTTACTCATAATAATTGTATTTGCCATAACCATATCTCTCCTTCTGATTTATAATCCCGGATACTTCCCGCTTTTGTATCTGCATCGATAATCAATTGTCGGGCAATCTTTCCAACTCACTTCACCACTTGTCTGAGTCCCCACCCACTGCTTATTGCTCTTCGCAATTGAAGCAGGGGGCTTACTTGATTCGGTTAAATTTTGTGTCAGGTAATTTTCTCATATCACATCCTGACTTTATATTCATTATATTTTATTATTTTTACCATGTATATAGAGTAAAATGCTTAAAATATTGCAAAAAATGCTCTGTAGGTATTACAAAAAAGACCATTATATCAGTTCTCTGATATAACAGCCTTACAGCAGCATCACTCCTCTCTGTTCAGTTTTCTATTTCTTTACCCTATTTCGAAATAGTTACAAAGTTTTTACGATTACTTTGTAATTGTATGATACTATTATCGTGTAATAATGTCAATATCTTTGTAGCATATTTTCTCAGAAATTATAAAATATATTCGTTACTATTTGTTACATTCTTAGTAATAATTGTACATTTGCGCATTAAATGATATGATTATACCATGAATCAAACTTTTCCCTCCGCCTATTGCTTTCCACTGCTTATTTCTTTTCACAATCTCCACAGGGGACTTGCTTGATTCGATTAAATAATCATTGCAGATATCGGAGGCAGATATGTTATTATCAGAACAGTTCTATCAGACAGAAAAAACAGGATACCTGAACGAACAATTCCGACTTTTTCATCTTAAAGACCAGACCAGAAAGGAATTCTCTTACCATTATCATGATTTTCACAAGGTAGTTATCTTCATCTCCGGTAAGGCTGCTTATCATATAGAAGGAAAAGCTTATCAACTGAAACCATGGGACATTCTTCTGGTAAACCGCCATGCCATCCACCGCCCGGAAATTGATCCATCTGTTCCATATGAACGTTTTATTCTCTGGATCCAAAACGATATTCCCTGGCAGGAACTGCTGAAATGCTTCCAGAAAGCAAATGACCGAAGCTATAATCTGGTACGTCTGAATTCTGCTCTTCAGGAAAAGATGAAAGACATCCTGTTTGAACTGGAAAATTCCGCAAAATCCGATGAATATGGAAAGGAAATCCTGACACAGTCACTTTTTCTTCAATTTATGGTTTATCTGAACCGTATCTTTCTGGAAAAGCAGTACATTTTTGATAAAAAATCCTACACCTTTGACTCGCAGATTGCCAGTATCCTTCAGTATATCAACCACAATCTGAAAGAAGATCTGTCTGTAGAAACGCTTTCTGCCAGATATTATGTAAGCAAGTACCATCTGATGCGGAAGTTCAAACAAGAAACCGGCTATACCCTTCATAATTATATTGTAAACAAGCGGCTTCTTATGGCACGTACTCTGATTTCAAATGGAATGCCTGTGACAAAAGCAGCACAGGAAAGCGGGTTCGCAGAATACAGCACTTTTTCCCGGGCATACCGTAAACAGTTCAAAACCAACCCCAGCGAAGAACTGCCTCATTATAGCAATCCTCTAAAATAATGCATCCACTACCTTTACACAACAATTCCATAACACAAAAAAGATGTAACCATGTCTGAAAGAATCTTTCTTCTCAGACATAATTACATCTTTTATTGTTCTCAGGTCGGGCAGATATTCGCGCTCCGCTTACTGTTTCACTTTCTTCTTCGCTGTCGCACAGTAGAATACGAATCCCAGCAGTACCAGTGCCACGATCATCCATCCGGCCAGTGCTGCTGTTCCCAGACCTGCAAATTTATCATAGTAACCTTTCAGATAGATCACAATGATAATCGCCGGAATTCCATAGGCAACATAATTTTTCAGACATTTCGGGAATTTCATGCCTGTACCGGCATTCACCTCTGCAATGAAATTGTCCCATCCCCATCCGTTCTTTCTGGTACAAAACAGAAGGTAACCAAGACTTCCAAGAGGAAGAAGGTTATTAGAAACAATAAAGTCTTCCAGATCCATGATGTTGCTTCCATCTCCGAATGGCTGGAATCCGGAAAGTACATTGAATCCAAGCACACATGGAATGCTTAAGATCACAACAAGAACTGCGCAGACAACAACACTCTTTTTACGGTTCCAGCCAAACAGTTCCATATTAAACACGATCAGGTTCTCAAATACAGCAATGATCGTTGAAACCGCAGCAAATGTCAGAAACAGGAAGAACAGACTTCCCCACAAAGCCCCTCCGCTCATCTTTGCAAAAATATTGGGCAGAGTGATAAAGATAAGGCTTGGACCTGCATCCGGCTGGATTCCATAGGAGAAGCACGCCGGAATAATGATAAATCCTGCTGTCAGCGCAACAAAAGTATCGAGTACGGTGATGCTTACCGCCTCTCCGGTAAGGCTTCTGGATTTGTCCAGATAACTTCCGAAGATCAGCATGGCACCAATACCAATGGATAATGTAAAGAATGACTGACTCAATGCCGCAAATACTACATTACCAACTCCTGCTTCCTTAATCTTCTGAAAATCAGGAATCAGATAGAAGCTGATTCCTTCTCCCGCGCCTTCCATCATTACTGAATGAACCGCAAGGATCACCATAATGATAAGCAGTGCACTCATCATTACTTTGGAGATTTTTTCAATACCATTCTGCAATCCCATGAAACAGACTGCAAATCCAATCAGACAGATGATCACCATCCATAACATCATCGTCGGTGCATTTCCCAGCATATCGGAAAAAGACTGTGTTACTGCTTCCGGAGTCGCTCCAACGAAATCTCCCCGCAGACTCTTCACACAATAGTAGATCATCCATCCTCCTACTGTTGTGTAAAACATCATCAGCATATAACATCCAATAATACCAATAAATTTCAATGGCTTCCAGCAGCTTCCTGCAGGTGCCAGTTTGTCAAAACATTTCGCAACACTTGTGTGGCTTCCCCGTCCTACCGCAAATTCTGCTACCAGAACCGGAATACCGAGAATAACCAGAAAACATAAGTAGATCAGGATAAAGGCCGCGCCTCCATATGCCCCGCAGATATACGGAAACTTCCACACGTTTCCAATACCGATGGCACATCCTGCTGACACCAGGATAAAACCAAGGCGTGAGCCGAAAGACTCTCTTTTCATACTGTTTTTCCCCCTTTATGGAATTGTTATGTGACTGTTCATCAATCATAATCACATAGCTGTGGATGTACTGAACAGTTCAGACAGATATTCACAATCTGCCAATTCAACGCGCTAACGTGTTTTTGCGCACGATAAAAGGGCCTCATGATTCAGCCCTTTTATTTTGCAGCAGACATGATCTGCTCACAATGTTCTTTTTACAAAATCATTACTGCCCGCTCTGTAGTAATGAACTCACCACATACAGAAATGGGAGTCTTCTCAACTGAGATAAACGAGTCAGACCTTATTCTTACGTCCACAGCACTGTTTGTATTTCTTACCGCTTCCACATGGGCAGGGATCGTTCGGATATACTTTGATTTCTTTTCTCTGAACCGGTTTCTTAGGACCGGCACTGTCATCCTTGTTTGTTCCGGTAACTTTAGCTACCTGTTCACGCTCGATCTTCTGCTCTACATGTACATGGTACAGCATACGAAGAGTATCTTCCTGAATGGATGTGATCATTTCGTTGAACATATCAAATGCACTCATTTTATATTCAACAACCGGATCTCTCTGTCCATAAGCAGCAAGTCCGATACCCTGACGAAGGATTTCCATATCATCAATGTGATCCATCCACTTGCTGTCAATGCATTTCAGAAGTACAACTCGCTCTAATTCACGAAGCTGCTCCGGTTCCGGGAACTCTGCTTCTTTTTCTTCATAGAGCTTCACTGCCTCTTCTTTCAGTTCATGTCTGATCTCATCGCGTTTCTTGCCTTTTACACTCTCAGCTGTAAGCGGTCTAATCGGAATGATCGGAGTAAGAACACCGTTAAATTCATTCAGATCCCACTCTTCAGAATCTACATCATCAGAGAAACACATATCAACATAAGTATCCACTGTATCCTGGATCATCTTATAGATTGCTTCGCGCATATTCTCACCGTCGAGAACCTGACGACGTTCTTTGTAGATGATCTCACGCTGTTCATTGTTTACCTGGTCATAATCAAGAAGATTCTTACGGATACCAAAGTTGTTAAACTCAATCTTCTCCTGAGCTTTCTCAATTGCATTGGAAAGCATCTTGTGCTCAATCTGTTCATTCTCTGCAACACCAAGAGATGTAAAGATCTTCATCAGTCTCTCAGAACCGAACAGACGCATCAGGTCATCTTCCAGGGAAATATAGAAACGGGATTCACCCGGATCTCCCTGACGTCCGGAACGTCCGCGAAGCTGATTATCAATACGTCTGGACTCATGACGTTCTGTACCGATGATCATCAGACCACCTGCATTTCTTGCCACATCATCCAGCTTGATATCTGTACCACGACCAGCCATGTTAGTGGCAATCGTAACTGCTCCTGCCTGACCTGCCTGTGAGACAATCTCTGCCTCAAGTTCATGGAACTTGGCATTCAATACATTATGTTTGATTCCCTGTCTCTTCAGCATACGGCTGAGAAGCTCGGAAGTTTCAATCGTAATGGTACCGACCAGTACAGGCTGCTGTTTCGCATGAGCTTCCACTACAGCATTGACAACTGCGTTGAATTTCTCTTTCTTTGTCATATAAACAGCATCTTCATGGTCAACTCGGATAACCGGTCTGTTAGTCGGGATCTCTACAACGTCCATTGCATAGATATCACGGAATTCTTTCTCCTCTGTGACAGCTGTACCGGTCATACCGCCCTTCTTATCATATTTATTAAAGAAGTTCTGGAAAGTGATGGTTGCCAGAGTCTTGCTCTCACGTTTGATCTTAACATGCTCTTTCGCTTCGATTGCCTGATGAAGACCATCTGAGTAACGGCGTCCCGGCATGATACGTCCGGTGAATTCATCAACAATAAGGATTTCATCATCTTTAACTACATAATCCTGATCCTTATGCATCAGGTTATGGGCACGAAGTGCAAGTGTAATATTATGCTGGATCTCCAGATTCTCCGGATCTGCCAGGTTTTCAATATGGAAAAATTTCTCAACCTTATGAACGCCCTGCTCTGTAAGGTTTACGATCTTATCTTTTTCATTTACAACGAAGTCACCTGTCTCGATAACTTCTTCACCCATGATGGCTGCCATCTTGGTCATCTCATGGCTGGCTTCACCGCGCTCTAACTGCTGAGCAAGGATATCGCAGGCCTCGTATAACTTGGTTGACTTACCGCTCTGTCCGGAAATGATCAGCGGGGTACGTGCCTCGTCGATGAGAATGGAGTCGACCTCATCGATGATACAGTAGTGCAGATCTCTCTGTACCAGCTGTTCTTTATAGATAACCATGTTGTCACGCAGATAATCGAAACCGAGTTCGTTGTTCGTAACATAGGTAACATCACAGTTGTATGCAGCACGACGCTCATCCTGCTTCATATCATTTAAAACAACACCGACTGTCAGGCCAAGAAACTCATGGATCTTTCCCATTTCTTCCGCATCTCGTTTAGCCAGGTAATCGTTGACTGTTACGACATGCACACCTTTGCCTTCCAGTGCATTTAAATATGACGGAAGTGTAGCGACAAGTGTTTTACCTTCACCTGTTCTCATCTCTGCGATACGTCCCTGATGGAGAATGATACCACCGATAAGCTGCACACGGAAATGTTCCATTCCAAGAACACGCTTGCCTGCTTCACGTACAACCGCAAATGCCTCAGGAAGCAGATCATCCAGTGTCTCTCCCTCTTCAAGACGTTTCTTAAATTCTCTTGTTTTTCCTCTGAGTTCTTCGTCGCTTAACTTCTGCATGTCCGGGCGCAGGCTCTCAATTTTCTCAACCAGAGGCATGATACGCTTAACCTCTCGCTGGCTGCGGGTCCCGAATACTTTTGAAAACATATTCATATTAGGTTTTACTCCTGTTTATTTCTTTTTTATACAAGCATTGCTGCCATATAACAATTACTGCTGTGCGGAATAATTTCTGTTCACTCCGTCCACAGCAGACATGTCAGCAGCATGCGGACATTACAAACACTTACTATAATACACAATACTTGTATATTCTAACACTTTCCGTTATGGAAAACAATGAATTTTTCATGAACAAACCAAGAAAATTACGGAGTCACCAAAATTTATCGCTTCGTATCCACGATCAGTCTGCCAAATTTCTGCAGTTCCCTTTTGGCCTGTACAAAATCCGGTAAATGCCACTCCCAGTTCGGAGAACCAATGGTTCCCGGTGTGTTGATATGTCCCTCTTTTCCAATTCCGAGAATATCTGCCAGCGGAATGATCGCATATTCTGCCTGATTCTGCATGGTGTACTGCAGGAATCTGTCCTTGACAGAGCCCTGTGATGCTCCCGCCCTCTTTAACATCCGGCGGATTTTTCTTTTGGCTGCAACACTCATGTTTCCATACCACTGCATGATCGTATCATTGTCATGAGTTCCTGTGTAGAAAATCATGTTTTCCACATCATGGAAGGTATCGCGGGCATACTTTCCACCTGTTTCTATGGAAAAGATCAGAATCTTCATTCCCTTCAGATGATAATGATCTTTCAGCATCAGAACCTCCGGACGAAGCAGGCCCAGATCCTCTGCCACCAGATCTAACCCCGAAATTTCTTTCTGAAGTGTATCAATGACCTCATATCCTGGTGCTTCGATCCATTCACCGTCAATAGCAGTCGGGCAGTCTGCCGGAATTTTCCAGTATGTGTCAAATGCACGAAAATGGTCGATTCTTATAATATCAAACAATTTGTTGCTATAGCCAATCCTGTCCACCCAGAATCTGTAATCCTGTTCTTTCATATGCTCCCAGTCATAGATCGGATTTCCCCATCTCTGTCCTGTAGCACTGAAATAATCAGGCGGTACTCCGGCGATGAAGATCGGACGTCCATCTGTATCAAGAAGAAAGTTATCTTTTCCACCCCATACGTCCACGGAATCCTGTCCCACATAGAAAGGAACATCTCCCATGATCTGGATTCCGGCATCGTTTGCAGCCTTCTTCACCTTCATCCACTGTGTGTAGAAAATATACTGAAGGAACATCTGATATTGTGCCTCTGTCTCCACCTCTGCCGGTAACTTCTGTCTGTTCTCCGGCCAGGTTCTATATTCTTCCGGCCAGTCATTCCAGCATTCTCCGTTATTTGCTTTCTTTAATGCGCGGAACACGCCATACTCATATACCCATTCCTGTGAAACAAATTCTTTATATGCTGTTTCTTCCTGTCCCTTTTTCTCTGTAAAAACATCAAACGCAGTTCTTAAGAAAGGCTCTCTGTACTGGCGGACAGCCTCATAATCTACTCTTGTAGCTCTCTCCTGAAATTCCTTTGGATGTTCCTTTAACAGACCTTCCTCTGCAAGCGCATCAAGACTGATATACAACTCATCCCCTGCACAGGAGGAATATGGCTGGTATGGGGAATTACCATAGCCAACCGGATTCAGTGGCAGTATCTGCCATATTTTTACATGATTCTCCTTTAATAACTCGATAAAATGGAATGCAGATTCTCCAAGTTCCCCGGCACCAATACGGGACGGAAGTGCGGAAACTGGCATTAATACTCCGGCTTTTCTCATGATTTTTGTGCTCCTTCCTTCTTTTTACACTTCTTCATTTATAAAATTTCGGTAACTGTTCTTCAGCAGTCCATTCCAACAAAACGTTCCACCAGAATATACAAGTCAATATTCCATTGCCGCAGACAATCCGGAATAAATTTCAACTTGTAATTTTTTAACTGCTGATCAGTTACAAATTTCATAATATCTTTTGATATTTTAACATATTTAGGCCACTGCGTCAAAGCATTCCTTATGCGCTAAAGGTATATATTTTTCCTGACAAAAAAGCTCCCTTACAGGAGACATTTTGTCTCTCTGTAAGGAAGCTTTTTTTATGAAAACTTTTTTATGGCTGTCTATGTTTCATATTTTTGATCTTATAAACAGATTTAGAATTCCGGTTCGATCAGACCGTAAGTATTGCCTTTACGTTTGTAAACTACATTTACCTGCTCTGTCTCTGCATTGTAGAATACAAAGAAATTATGTCCGAGCAGTTCCATCTGTACGCATGCATCTTCCGGATACATTGGTTTGATTCCGAATTTCTTGGTACGGATGATCTTAACTTCTTCATCCTCATCGTAGTCCTTGTCCAGATATGCTTTCTGGAAGTTGGCTGCTGCCTGCTGTTTGTCTACGATTTTATTTTTGTACTTGCGAAGCTGACGTTCAATGACTTCCTCTACCAGATCGATTGATACATACATGTCATTGCTTACCTGTTCGGAACGAATGATATTTCCTTTTACAGGGATTGTCACTTCAATTTTCTGTCTTTCTTTTTCAACACTTAAAGTTACTACAACTTCGGTGTCAGGAGTGAAATACCTTTCCAGTTTACTGAGCTTGTCCTGAACTGCTGTCTTAAGACCTTCTGTAACTGTAATATTTTTTCCGCTGATGATAAACTTCATGCTTCCATCCCCTTTGCTGTTTGATGAACCTATTATAACACATATTTTTGAATTTTAACACTATTTTATTAAAATTTCACATTTTTTCTGTTTACTTCAGAAATAACTTTAAAGTTCATTTGCCATTATGGGGAAATAGCAAAAATTCTGTAATTGTTCTGTACATTTTCACAGTGATTCCTGAGATTACTATAGTTAAAGTTTAATCAGTTCTGAGAATGAAATATTTCCGCCAAAAAGATCCAATGCACTGCCTACTGTGACATCCAGTCTGTCTTTTCCATATTTCCGCAGGTCCTCAATATCCTTCATGGAGCCAACTCCCCCTGCGTAAGTAACCGGATTTCCTTTATATTCACCCAGCAGAGATGCAAGTTCTGTTTCAACTCCCCGTGCCTTTCCCTCCACATCTACTGCATGGACCAGAAACTCATCGCAGTAACTTCCCAGTTCTTTCATAATATCCAGTGTCATAGTGACATCTGTAAATTTCTGCCAGCGGTCTGTCACAATATAGTATTTTCCATCTTTTCTGCGACAGCTCAGGTCAAGAACCAGTTTCTCTTTTCCCACAGTCTCTTTCATTTTGTTCAGATTTTCCCAGGAAATCCTTCCATCTTTAAATACATAAGATGTAACGATTACATGACTGGCACCTGCACTAAGATATTCCCCTGCATTTTCCGGGTTCACTCCTCCGCCAATCTGTAATCCTCCCGGATAAGTATGTAATGCAAGAATCGCCTGTTCTTTTGTTGATTCATAGTATGGGGAGTCATGACCATTTAACAGAATTACATGTCCTCCTTTTATCCCTGCCTTTTTATATAATTCTGCATAGAAAGATGCATCCTGCTCAGATACAAAATTCTCACTTGCCTGATCCTGTACGTCCGTAAGGCTTTCACCTACAATCTGCTTTACTTTTCCATTATGTATATCAATACATGGGCGAAATTTCATAAAATCCGTACCTCCATATCCGTTATATGTACTCTCAGAATCTTTTTGTACTATATAGCAAGCCTCTTAAATTAATGCATTTGAGACAGTTCAGCAGAGTGCGAAAGACAAGGAAGATATCTGTAGGCGTGCTGACGCAGGATTTCAGTTACTGTTCACTCCGTTCACAGTAACGGATTTCACGCTCTGATGAGCTGAATCAATATGCATTATTTACAATGATTGCTATAGTTAGATGCAAAAACAAATGCAATAAAAACTTCGGGAGTACACTATTTAAATTTTACCAATTTAACACGATAATACCATAAATTATTCCTGATGTCTATCTTCCTTCTGCCGCATTACCAACAGCATCCCCCACATCTTCTACAGCATTACCTACCCCTTCGCCCAGATCTTTGACGCTGTTTCCCAATTCTCCGGATACTGTGCCGTCACCGTTGTTGTTTTCATCAATTCTGGTATTATCTGCAGTGTTATCTGTTGCATTGCTATTCTGTTTTGTCTCATTTTCTGCAGCTTCATCCTCTGCGGCAGTTCCATTGTCTGTGACGGTTCCACCATTATTTACATTTTTATCTGCCGCATTGTTTCCTGATGTGCTATTTCCATTTGTATTGTTTTCTCCTGCGTTATTTTCCATGTTATCATCGTTTGCAGCATTATTATCCGTCATATTTTCTTCGTTTGTGTCTGCCTCATCAGCTGCTTTATTTGCATTTCCACATGCTGTGAATATGCACAGTGACATAATAAGTGCTGTACCTGTCAGAATCTTTTTTACCTTTATTCCCATATTCATCTCCTGTTCCCGGAAAGCATTCTGCCGGTCCATGCAGCAGAACCTCTCCGTCTTTTCATGTTTTTATATTATGTTTTTAATATGTACCAAAAACTCAATACTATTCTGGAAAAAATTTACTTTTCATGCTATGATTTAAATAACACAAAACAGATTACTCCGTACATATATACTCCCACAATCTAGCGTACCGACAAGTTGATTTCTCGAACAATCTTGCGTCTAAATTTCTTATTTCCGCGTTGTCGTCGGTCGCCGTAGCCACCGCTACGCCTCCTTCCTCCGCCTTGAAATAAGACAATTTATCCTGCAAGCTTGTTTCAAGAATCAACTTGTCGGTACACTAGCGCATTGCCATAGCAGGATTTCACTCATTAATAAGATGGATTGACTGCAGTATTTTACGGAATATCTATAACTCATATTTACAGGAGGTTATCATGAAAAGAAAAAGGAACCATTCACTTCGCAGCTCTGTTTTCATATTTCTGGCTGCACTTTTCCTGCTGTTTACCTGCAGTGTTTCTACTATCTATGCATCCACACTTCAGAAACCTGATATCGCAGCATCGGGAAAATTTGTAAAAGACGGCGATTACTGGATTTACCGCTATGATGATAAAACCATCGCCAAAAATGTATTTCTGAAAATTGACAAAAAGACCTATTATTTTAACAAACTCGGACACCGCTGGTGCAGCTGGCATATGATCAAAGGCAAAAATTATTATTTCGGAACCAGATCTCAGGGATATCTGATAAAGAATTCTCTTATCAAATATAAAGGAAATTATTACTATGTCGGTAAAGACGGTGCCATGGTTACCGGATGGTACACTGACAAATCCGGAAAGAAATACTATTTTGGCAAAGACGGAAAAGCAGTTACAGGAAAACACAAGATCAAGGGAACTTACTATTACTTTAACCAGAATGGTACTGTCACACACACCGGATTAAATTATTCCCTTTCCTCTGACTGTGCACTTCTCATGAATGCAGATACCGGTCAGATTATTTATGGCAAAAATGAAAATGTTGCTCATGCCAACGCCAGCACAACCAAGATTATGACCTGTATCCTTGCACTTGAAAACTGCAAATTAAACGAAAAAGTAAAGTTCTCCCCTTACGCAGCATCTATTGAACCCAGCAAGCTTTATGCAAATGCAGGAGAAATATTTTATCTGAAAGATCTGCTTTATTCTCTGATGCTTCCTTCCCACAACGACACTGCAGTTGCCATTGCCGAACACGTCAGCGGTTCCACTGCAAAGTTTGTTAAATTAATGAATAAAAAAGCAGCAAAGATCGGATGTACGAATACACATTTCGCAACCCCAAATGGTCTGGATGCAGGGTATAACCATTATACAACAGCTTCTGACCTGGCAAAAATTGCCCAGTATGCGATCAAAAAACCTATGTTCCGCAAACTGGTGAGCACCGGCTATTATTCTTTCTCTAATCTCAACACCGGCAGAAGCTATTCTATCGGCACCACCAACGCCCTGCTCGGCAATGTTCCGGGAGTTCAGGGTATGAAAACAGGCTATACCAACAAAGCAGGCTATTGTTTTGTCGGACTTTCTTATTCCGCAAGGGGAAACACCTATATTTCCGTTGTCCTGGGTGCAGATTCATCTTCTGCCCGCTGGCAGGATTCCAGAACATTGCTGACTTACGCATATAATCATTGATCAGAATTATTATAGCAGCATACAGGCCAATATTACAAAAAAGGAAAGTGTTCTGAAACATCAGATACACTTTCCTTTTATATATTTTATTTCACTGCTATGAAGATACTGAAAATTACCAGTTATCAATTTTTACTGCATTCCTGATTATTTTGCACTGATAACATCGCTCATATCATATCTTCCTGCCGGTTTGCCTGCAAGGAATTTCGCAGCTTCAACAGCACCCTTTCCAAATACAGCTTTGGAATATGCAGTATGCTTAAATTCAATCACTTCATCCGGACCTGCGAAGATCACTTCGTGTTCTCCTACGATTGTTCCACCGCGGACTGCTGAGATACCGATCTCCTTATCATCCCGCATCTCACGTCTCTGGCTGCGGTCATAGATATAATGATACTGGTTATCCATTGCCTCATTAATGCTGTCAGCCAGTGCAAGTGCTGTGCCGCTTGGTGCATCCAGTTTCAGTCTGTGATGCTTCTCAACAATCTCCATGTCAAATCCTGCTGTTGCCAGAACCTTTGCCGCATCCTGAAGCAGTTTCATCAGAGTATTGATTCCAAGAGACATATTTGCAGATTTCAGAACTGCGACATTCTTAGATGTCTCTTCCACCTTTGCGAGCTGCTCCTCGCTTAAACCGGTTGTACATAATACAATCGGGAGTTTGCGTTTCTCACAGTAAGCAAGAAGTGCATCTGTTGCTTTTGCAGAAGAGAAGTCGATAAGGGCATCTGCCTCTACCTGACATTCTTCCATATTTGTATATACAGGGTAGCTGTTCTTTCCCTGATCTGCCACATCGATACCTGCTACGATCTCAGCATCCGGATCCTTCTCCACAAGTCCGGAGATTACCTGACCCATGTGACCGTTACAGCCATGCATAATAATCTTTACCATTTGTCTATTCCTCTCAATTCCAGTATATCGGCAAGTTGATTTTCCGAACAATCCTGCGGTTATATTTATGCAAGTTTAATTCCGAAATTCTTCAGTTCTTCTGCAAGTTTTGCCTTGTTTGCATCTTCCATCTCGGATAATGGCATACGAAGTGGTCCCACTTCTTTACCCATCAGATTCAGAGCTGCTTTCACCGGAATCGGGTTTACTTCACTGAACAGTGCATGAATTAACGGGATTGCCTTTAACTGGATTTCTGCTGCACCCTTTGTATCTCCTTCAAGGAATTTCATAACCATATCATGTGTTTCCTTAGGAGCTACATTAGAAAGTACGGAAATTACTCCAAGTCCGCCAAGTGAAAGGATCGGAAGTACCTGATCATCATTTCCGGAGTAGAGTTCAATGCAGCCATCAGCCATGGACATCATGGTTGCAATCTGTGAAAGATCTCCGCTTGCTGCTTTGATACCAACAATATTCTTAACATTTTTAGCCAGAGCTACTGCTGTTGCAGGCTGAATGTTACAACCTGTACGGCTCGGAACATTGTACATAATGATCGGTGTTTCCGGAACTGCCTCTGCAATAGCTGTATAATGAGCGATCAGTCCTTTCTGAGTCGCCTTGTTATAATATGGAGTCACTATAAGAAGTGCATCTGCACCGTAAGAAGCAGCCTCCTTTGACATCATAATTGCAGTTTCCGTACAGTTGGAACCTGTACCTGCGATAACCGGAACACGTTTGTTTACCTTGTCGATTGCAAACTTAATTGTCTTAAGATGCTCTCCATGCGTCATCGTTGATGATTCTCCTGTTGTTCCGCAGATAATGATCGCATCTGTACTGTTTGCAATCTGATACTCCAGAAGTTCCTCCAGTTTATCATAATTAACCTTGCCATCTTCATACATAGGGGTTACGATTGCAACACCTGCACCTTTAAAAATTGCCATTTGCCTTCCTCCTTTATTCTTCTGTAATTTCCATACAGATTACTGCCCATTCATAAACAATAATCAGGTTTTATACACCTTATACAATCTCTGTTGTCAGTGTAGTTATGCTGTCTGCATATTTACGCAGGCTGTCCGGTAACGTCCGTCCCGTAAGCAAAATATGCATACTCTCGTCCTTCATCTTCAGGATATCACCGATTGCCTCTGCAGTAGTGATCCCATAATCCGGAAGTGCAAGAATCTCATCCAGGAGCAGAAAATCGCATTCCTGCGTTGCGATCACTTTGCGCGCAAAATTCAAAGCATTGAGAATATTGGTTTTCTCCTCTGCCTTCTCCTGCTCATTCAGTTCCTCATATCCTTCATCATGCTTCTCAAAACGGAATATCTTAATATCCAGATTATCCAGTTCCTCCAGAAAATCCAGTTCCCTGCGCTCTCTTCCTTTCAGAAACTGAATAATAATGACGCTTTTACCCTGTGCGGAAGCTCTCAGACACTGACCGATCGCCAGAGTTGTCTTTCCCTTTCCCCCGCCACAGTAAACCTCTGTAAATTCTTTTTCCATAACAAACAATTCCTCTTATCGTTATTGAAATTGTACCTTCTTCTCTGTGTCATTACAGACATGATAAACAGCAGTCTGTTTTCGACTTCTGCGATGAGCTTCCGGCATATTCACGCCGGAATGCTTCGTGGAACAGCAGGCTGCCATAGTTATCTGAATACGCTTATATTACCGCAGTTTATGAAGAATTGCAAGTGTTACTGTTTACAGTAATCGTTACTGTTCACTCCGTTCACAGTAACGTGGCCAAAATTCATTCCAAATTGCCTGCGGCAATGGAATTATTCCATATATTCCAGCTTGCTTACAGATACTTCATACGCAACTCTCTTCTCTGTTTCATTTTCCCCGATCCGTTTCATATATTCTCTGCTCTGGATACGTCCCCAGATCAGGACATGACCGCCAACTTCAAACGCAGATGCATAGCGGGCATTCCTGCCCCAGCAGATGCATGGTATGTAATCTGATTTTCCATACGGACGATTTACTGCCAGCAGCACATCCGCAATTTCTCTTCCAAGAGGAGTTTTACGGTACACCGGAGGCTTACAGATATATCCGTCCAGAAAAATCTGATTTACCGGAACTGTTTCATCCTCTTCTTCCACAAACTTCAGTTCTCTGCTGAATACTGAAAGCACGAGACGGTTGTGCTTCTCCTCATGGCGGTTATATGAGCGGAACTGTCCATGGATTTCCACATATTCTCCGATATAATCCTGCGTTACATCCACCAGCCGTTCAGAAACCATCACCGGAATCCTGTCTTCCGAATCACTGAGCCTTTTGACCAGCAGCTCAGTCATATAGAAGCCTTCTCCAAAGACCTGATGACTGAATGTAAAGCCTGCTGCAATTTTGCCCATCATAGATACCTGATTGTTTTCAATAATTTTATCTGCCATAATGTGGTTCTCCTTCCCTGTAGAGCACCTGTGTCAGAATCCCTGCCTGCAATGCAGACCGTAAATCGTCTCTGCTTTTTCAGCGATCCCGCATATGCTCCTCTGTACCTTGTATTGTTCTTTATAAAGTTATGTACAGGCATTCTCATTTAGAACCAGAATCTGCAAAAATAAAAAAAATTATTTTAACACCTTGTAATCTGGCGAAAATGTGGTAAACTGAAAATTCGGGTAACTTATTGAAAAAACACATAATAATAGGAACAAATTCATCTGCAAGATTATATCGTGCTTGAAAAATGCTTTTGCAGCAAAATAATCCTGCTGATAACACATGAATATTAACAATTCCGGTAACTGTTCAGCCAGTGTGCCGAACAGTTACCCATTCAAAGCTTAAAGAGGAAAGGAAAATCATTTTATGAGAACAAAACGTGAAGATGTCCGTAACGTAGCCATTATCGCCCACGTTGACCATGGTAAAACAACTCTGGTTGACCAGCTTCTGAAACAGAGCGGTGTATTCCGCGAAAATCAGGAAGTTCAGGAACGTGTCATGGACTCCAATGATATTGAGCGTGAGCGTGGTATCACTATTTTATCCAAGAATACAGCTATTCATTACAAAGATACAAAGATCAATATCATCGACACACCAGGACATGCTGATTTCGGCGGCGAAGTAGAACGTGTACTTAAAATGGTAGACGGTGTTATCCTTCTCGTTGATGCTTTCGAAGGTGCTATGCCTCAGACTAAATTCGTTCTTAAGAAAGCCCTTGAACTTGATCTCCATGTAATCGTATGTATCAACAAGATTGACCGTCCGGAAGCTCGTCCTGACGAAGTTGTAGATGAAGTTCTGGAACTTCTTATGGATCTTGGTGCTTCTGACGAGCAGCTTGACTGCCCGTTCCTGTATGCTTCTGCAAAAGCAGGACATGCTGTGATTGACTTAAACGATACTCCTAAGGATATGGCTCCTCTGTTTGACGCTATTCTGAAATATATCCCTGCTCCGGAGGGAGATCCTGATGCAGATACTCAGGTTCTGATCAGCACCATTGACTACAACGAATATGTGGGACGTATCGGTGTAGGTAAAGTTGAGAATGGTAAGATTGCCGTTAATCAGGAGCTGACTCTGTTAAACCATCATGATCTGGACAAACGTAAGAAAGTTAAAATCAGCAAGCTCTATGAGTTTGACGGTCTGAATAAGGTTGAAGTAAAGGAAGCTACTATTGGTTCCATCGTTGCTATTTCCGGTATCGCAGACATCCATATCGGTGATACTCTCTGCGGCGGAGAAAACCCGGAGGCAATTCCTTTCCAGAAGATTTCCGAGCCTACCATTGCCATGAACTTCATCGTAAATGACAGTCCGCTGGCAGGACAGGAAGGTAAATACATCACATCCCGTCATCTTCGTGACCGTCTCTACCGTGAGCTGAATACAGATGTCAGCCTTCGTGTAGAAGATACTGAAACAACAGAAGCCTTTAAGGTTTCCGGACGTGGAGAACTTCATCTGTCTGTCCTGATCGAGAACATGAGACGTGAAGGTTATGAATTCGCAGTAAGTAAACCGGAGGTTCTGTACAAAACAGACGAGCGCGGAAAGAAACTTGAACCTATGGAAATCGCTTATGTAGATGTTCCGGAAGAATTTTCCGGTACTGTAATCCAGAAGCTGAGTGAACGTAAAGGTGAGCTGCAGGGTATGAGTACTGCCAGTGACGGTACTGTCCGTCTGGAATTCCACATTCCTTCCCGTGGACTGATCGGATTCCGCGGTGAGTTCCTTACTTCCACCAAGGGTACCGGCATCATCAATACTATGTTTGACGGATATGCTCCTTACAAGGGAGATTTCCAGTACAGAAAACAGGGATCTCTGATCGCTTTCGAGGCTGGTGAAGCTGTTACTTATGGTCTGTTCGCAGCCCAGGAGCGTGGTACTCTGTTTATCGGACCTGGTGCAAAGGTTTACAGCGGTATGGTCATCGGACAGAACGGTAAAGCTGAAGATATCGAACTGAATGTCTGCAAGACAAAACATCTGACTAACACACGTTCTTCTTCCGCTGATGATGCACTGAAATTAACTCCGCCAAGAGTTCTCAGCCTGGAACAGGCCATCGATTTCATCGACCAGGATGAACTCCTTGAGGTTACACCGGAGTCTCTCCGTATCCGTAAGAGACTGCTGGATTCCAGAGAACGTAAGAGAGCCGCTTTCAGAAAAGCCTGAAACAAATAGAAATTTAAGAAAAATTAAGCCCCGCAGATTTTGCGGGGCTTAATTTTTCTTAATCATTACTGTTCACTCCGTTCACAGTAACTCTTAATCTCCTGCAAACATATGGAAAAACATAAATCCTTCTACAAATTATATTGTTATATTTTCACGAAATTCCTAGTTAGTATTTGTTAACTTTTTTATATGCTATGTAATTGACAAATAATTAACAAAGTCATATAATAGCATCATCGAGGTTGTTAATTTATTAACGTTATTTTTTTAACTTTCTCTCAGTTGCCAACAGAACATATATTGTTAAATTTTTCTCATATATTCTGACAATTGATATTTTATTCACATTATTTACGTGATTATGCACAATTTTCACCATAATATTTCGTTACACTCATATTAATGTTACCGTTGACCGAATAATCAGTTTATTTGTATAATAAAAACATAACAGGTCACGGTAAATACTTTTAACGAAAACACAAACAGGAGGATTCCCAAATGGCAAAAAAAGAGAACACTATCCCAACCATCATCGACACCCCTGAAGCCCTTACTGCAAAGATTTCAGCCATGAAAGAGGCACAGAAGATTTTCGCAACATTTACCCAGGAGCAGGTAGATAAGATTTTTAAAGCTGCCGCTACTGCTGCTGACAAAGCACGTATCCCGCTTGCTAAAAATGCTGTTGAAGAAACAGGAATGGGTATTGTAGAAGATAAGGTTATCAAGAACCATTACGCAGCCGAGTATGTATACAACGCATATAAGAATACCAGAACCTGCGGTGTGATTGAAGAAGACACTGCTTACGGTATTAAGAAAATAGCTGAACCGATCGGTCTGATCGCTGCAGTTATTCCTACAACTAACCCGACGTCTACTGCAATCTTCAAAACTCTGATCGCGCTGAAAACACGTAATGCGATCATCATCAGTCCGCATCCCCGTGCAAAGAAATGTACCATTAATGCAGCAAAGGTTGTTCTGGAAGCAGCTGTAGAAGCCGGTGCACCTGAGGGAATCATCGGATGGATTGATGTTCCAAGTCTTGATCTGACAAATCAGGTTATGCGTGAAGCAGACATCATCCTTGCTACAGGTGGTCCCGGAATGGTTAAAGCTGCCTATTCTTCCGGAAAGCCTGCTTTAGGTGTAGGTCCCGGAAATACTCCTGTTATCATTGATGACAGTGCAGATATCCGTCTGGCAGTTAACTCCATCATCCATTCCAAGACCTTTGACAATGGTATGATCTGTGCTTCCGAACAGTCTGTAACTGTTCTTGAGAGCATTTATAAGAAAGTAAAAGAAGAATTCCTTTACAGAGGATGTTACTTCCTGAAACCGGATGAATTAGAGAAAGTAAGAAAAACTATCCTTATCAATGGCGCATTGAATGCAAAGATCGTAGGTCAGAAAGCTGCCACTATCGCTGAGATGGCCGGTGTTGCAGTCCCTCCTGAGACAAAGATCCTGATCGGTGAAGTTGAATCTGTAGACATCAGCGAAGAATTCGCACATGAGAAGCTTTCACCTGTACTTGCCATGTACAAGGCCAAGACCTTTGACGAAGCGATTGCCAAAGCTGAACAGCTTGTCGCTGACGGCGGTTATGGACATACCTCCGCTCTCTACATTGACACAAGAGAGAAGGAAAAGATGGAAAAACATGCAGCAGCCATGAAGACCTGCCGTATCCTCATCAATACTCCATCTTCTCAGGGCGGCATCGGCGACCTTTACAACTTCAAACTTGTTCCGTCCCTGACTCTGGGCTGCGGTTCCTGGGGTGGCAACTCCGTATCTGAGAACGTAGGTGTGAAACATCTCATTAACATCAAGACCGTTGCTGAAAGGAGAGAAAATATGCTCTGGATTAGAACACCGGAAAAAGTTTATTTCAAAAAAGGCTGCCTGCCGGTTGCTCTGGATGAACTTGGCACTGTTATGCACAAGAAACGCTGCTTTATCGTAACAGACTCTTTCCTTTATAAGAATGGATATACTAAAAAGATCGAAGATAAATTAGATCAGATGGGAATCGTACATACCTGCTTCTACGATGTAGAGCCAGATCCATCTCTCGCTTCTGCAAGAGCCGGTGCTGCTGCAATGAGAATGTTCGAGCCTGACTGCATTATCGCAATGGGCGGTGGTTCCGCAATGGATGCCGGCAAGATCATGTGGGTTCTCTATGAAAATCCGGACGCCAACTTTGATGATATGGCTATGGACTTTATGGATATCCGTAAGAGAATCTTCACATTCCCGCATATGGGTAAGAAAGCTTACTTTGTAGCTGTTCCGACATCTTCCGGTACAGGTTCCGAGGTAACACCGTTTGCTATCATTACTGATAAAACTACAGGTATCAAATGGCCTCTGGCAGATTATGAATTAATGCCTGATATGGCTATTGTTGATACAGATAATATGATGAGCGCACCTAAGGGACTGACCTGTGCTTCCGGTATCGACGTTATGACTCATGCACTTGAATCCTATGCTTCCATGATGGCATCTGATTATACAGATGGTCTTGCATTAAATGCGATCAAACTGGTATTTAACTATCTGCCACGTGCATACAAAGATGGTTCTGATGTAGAAGCAAGACAGCATATGGCAAATGCTTCCTGCATGGCTGGTATGGCTTTCGCAAATGCTTTCCTTGGCGTAAACCACTCTCTTGCTCATAAGCTGGGAGCTTTCCATCACCTTCCACATGGTATTGCAAATGCTCTGGTTCTGCTTCATGTTCTGCGCTATAATGCAGCCGAAGTTCCGGCTAAGATGGGTACCTTCCCACAGTATCAGTATCCGCACACACTTGCACGTTACGCTGAGATTGGCCGTTCTGTAGGTCTGACAGGCAAGAACGACAGCGAAGTATTTGAAAAGCTTCTCCAGAAACTGCAGGAACTGATGGATACTATTGAGATCAAACATACGATCAAAGAATACGGCGTAGACGAGAAGTACTTCCTTGAAACTCTGGACGAAATGACAGAACAGGCATTCAACGACCAGTGTACCGGTGCCAACCCGAGATATCCATTAATGTCTGAGCTGAAAGAAATCTATCTGAAAGCTTACTATGGTGAGGGAAATATTCCTGAATCCGGGAAAGCCAAAGAGAAAAAAGAAGAGAAATAAGATTTGCTGAAAATAAACCTTTTCCTTTAAAAATATAGTGTTTAAACCAACAAAATGGGGCTGTCAAAAAAAGACAGCCCCTTATTATATTATTTCTTACTGCGATATGCTTCTGCTTCCCAATGTGTGATAAAGTATGTAATATCATCCGTCATATGAAGCGGACCGCCAAAGCTTTCTGCATATACTGCAAGCTTGATGGCATCTTTTACAAGAAGCTGTGCTTTTGCAGCTTTTCCCTTATCATCTTCCATAATAAAGGCGCCAACTCCCTGTACCAGGATCAGTCTTGGCTCTTTGTCATTCTCTTTCATAAATGCGTCCAGCGCATCTTTTGCCTGATCAATATTTTCTACAAATAACGGATATGGTCCACAATATACAATGTGATCCGGTGTAAATGGTTTCAGAAGCGGTGCAGCCGCTGCCTTATCTTTTACGAAGTTATCAGCTTCCGCTACAGGTACAACTTCTACCGCATGTCCCAGTAACTGGGAAAGCTTCTCTGCTGCCTGCTCTTTTTCAGGTGTAACCGCATCACTGACATCAGCAGTTCTCTTTACCTGTTTCTCTAATTTACTGATCACGCCGTCAAATAATACTCCAATTTCCTCTACAGTATTTGCTGCAACGAAAATTCCATGATTCTGAAGCAGAAGAACCTGAACATCTTTTCCGGATTCTTCTTTATAAGCATTCATTTTCTCATAGCAGATACGCGCAAGTGTATATCCGGGTTTGCAGATATCAATCCAGAGTACATCTTTTCCAAGAAGCTGTTCACTGAGTTCCTTTGCCCCTTTTCCGCAGGTAAGTCCGTTGACAAGTGTAGGATGAACATGCAGTACATATGTATAGGCAAATAAATTATGAAGCAGCGCTTCCACACTTGGACGTTTGGTTTTATCAGCATCTGTTACTGCTGCCATAACATCTGCAAGATACAGTGATTCACGTTTGACATCATCTTCAGGATAATCTGTTTTCATGATTTCATTCAAACGTGCTCTGCTCATTTCCACAAATTCCTCTTCCTTAATTGTGGCAAGCTGTGTACCGGAGCCTTTTACATACAATGTGGTGTCATCTTTTACTGAAGTATTGCCACCGCCTGCAAGAACATAAGCAGGGTTGCTTCCATAAGTATTTGACATTTTTACTAAGGTTGAAAGATCCATAGTTAAAATTCCTCCCATATTTATAATAGTTTTGCTCTTTCCCATTCCATTGTACACGATATTCTGCTTTTTTCCAAGTGTTATAATAATCCCGCAAATAACCTCATAAACAGCTGTCCCAATCGCAGATATGCGCTGCGTCCGGTACTGTACTGTTCTGTGACTTCACGGCATTCATCCATTGTTGCTGCAAGATCATTTCGGATGTCCAGAACTGCCTGGCAGTCTGCCATAAAGCAGCCGTTTTCAAAATGATGATACAGACTTCTGTAATCCAGATTTATGGTTCCGCAGGTTGCCATACAGTCATCTGCCACACTTATCTTTGCATGACAGAAACCAGGTGTCCATTCATAGATACGCACTCCATGCTTCACCAGTCCATGGTAAAAGGATCGTGTGATATTGTAGATCATCTTTTTATCCGGAATACCAGGTGTGATGATTCTCACGTCTACCCCGCGCTTGGCAGCCAGACACAGAGCATGGCTCATTTCATCTGTGATGATCAGGTACGGAGTCATAAACCAGCAATATTTTTCTGCTTTGTTCACCATACTGATATACACCTCTTCGCCTACCTGTTCATGGTCCATAGGACTGTCCGCATAAGGCTGGATAAAGCCTGTCTGCTTTGCCTGATAATCTGTCTGAACCAGAAATCCGGTAAAATCACTGTCATTTTTATCCTTATCACTGACAGCATTCCACATCTCCAGGAATGTTACTGTTAGGGAACGGACTGCCTCCCCCTCCAGACGGATACCTGTATCCTTCCACTGTCCATAAGGATGTGTGAAATTAAAATATTCGTTGGCAAGGTTGTAACCGCCGGTAAATCCCACTTTTCCATCGATTACTGTGATCTTGCGGTGATCCCGGTTATTCAGGAACACATTCAGACCCGGAGTAAAAGGGTTGAACACTCTGCAATGGATTCCCACATTTTCCATTTTCTTAATGAAGTCTGTATTGATAAACCCAATGGAACCCATGTCGTCATAAAATACTCTGACTTCTACGCCTGCCTTTATGCGGTCTTCCAGAACTCTCTGGATTTTATGCCAGGCCTGTGCATCCTCAATGGCATGATATTCCATAAAAATGAATTTCTCTGCCTTTGCCAGATCTGCCAGCTGAGCCTCCAGCCCTTTGACTGCCTCATCATAATAAATAACATCTGTATTCTGATAGACCGGATAGGAGGCATTTTTCTGTATATAATCAGAAATATTGCCTGCCTTCGGGATTTTCCTGCCAAGCGTTTCCCTGCACTCACTGTCATTGGGAAGCAACGGCAGAAGTTCCCTGTCGATCTGGTCATAACGCTCCCGCATTTTACGGGTACCGCCATTGAGACCAATCAGTAAGTACAATCCCACTCCCAGGATAGGGAATACAAGGATCAAAATAACCCAGGGCATTTTCATAGATGAAGTCTGGTCTGACGCATACAGCTTAAGAACCAGTACACCTGCAAGAAGCCTTGTCATCAGATTGATAATCTCCGCATATTGATTCAGCTTTGTGATCATCGCAATGATAAAAGCTGCTTCCAGTAAAATACATACTGCGGAAAAGCATAATCGTTTTACACCATTTTTCGTTTTCGCCCTGCCTTCCAGGGTATCCTGTTTCATATTCTTTCTCTCTCCCTCTATCATTGTACGTTAATATTCACTCTATTCCCAGAACACATATCAGACGGATAAAATCATCCTCTTTTTTACTTGCTTATAACCGCTCCGCAGTTTCAGTCAGGAAAGATTTTCTGCACATTTATTTGTGCCTATATACTCTGCTACTTTATCTGTTACTTTATTGCAGATTACCGTATAAGCTGCTCCCAGAACATTGGCACCTATACGAAGTGCTATTGCTGCCGGCATTCCGAAGATCCCTGCTGCAATAGACAACGCTCCAAATGTATTAAATGCAGTCTGCCACGGATATCCTGCTGAATATCCAACTCCGATTCCTCCGATCATTCCAATGTACGGATACATGGATTTAGGAAGTACCAGATACAGCACAATAAACAGCAGACAGCCCACAACATTAAACATTCCTCTGCTCACAGACCTTGGGATACAGTCCTCTGTAAAAGGCAGACATACGGACATACAGGCGATTCCTGCCCACATTGCTCTGGGAAGTCCCAGAAGATTCATAAACAGCATTGCGCTGGATACGATCAGTGTCAGTTTCACATACCATCTGCTTCTTGCTGACTTAAGATCAAATTCCCGGAACAAATCCAGGAAGGTTCTTCGATAGGCTCTGTTTCTCTGGTTCTTATAGAAGACGATCATACAGATCACCATTCCCACCAACAAGCCGATTACACGGAAGGTGTATTCCTTTCCTGTCACATCATAGCCCAGAAGCAGCAAATAGCCCAGAACAAAGGTAGAATGATTGTACATGATCACATTATGACAGCCCAGTATCATCAGCAGTAAAATACACACAGCATTCACTGCAAACGCGGCTAACGGAGGCACTATATTTGCCAGACGGGGTCCTGCCATAAGAATACCGAAGATCCCTGCAATGGAAAGCAGTCCATGTGTTGTCCTGATCCCGAAATCTGCCTGCCGCAGCACAAGCACTGCCAACAGAACAGTAACACCAACTACACTGTTGCTGCTCCCTGTAAGCTTACTGTACATGCTCACCACTGCTACGCAAAAAGCCATAACCAGATACACTTTAAAATTATAGATTAAAATGTGCCGTCTTTTCTCTTTGGGATCTGTGGTGCTTCTGATCAGCTGTTTGGAGCCGGTCGAACTCAATTGTAATTCCTGATAAAATGTCATATCTCGTTACCTCTCTTTCGTGAAAATCTATAAAAATTTATGAATTACCTTTTTTAGTAACGAGCACTATACCGCAGTTCCCTCTGTTAGTCAAGACTTAATTATTTTTCCAGGTCTCTTCTGATTATTTCTTCCAGCCTGTCCAGATCCTCATTGTCAGGATGAGATAACGCCCTGTCAAAATTCCGGATCAGTTCATCCAGGTTTGGTGCATGATCCGGATTCTCCTTCATCTTTACGTATCTGTCCCTGACTGACTGGGGCATTTTCCCCTGACACATAAATTCTCCCATCACTGTATTACTCTCATCAACAGATTCCTTAACTTTCCCGAGAACCTGTTGGAAATAGGCTTCACTACCTCCGAAGCCTGCTGTTCCAAACAGAAAGATCTTCTTGTTTTTCAGACTCTTTAACAGTTCAAGTGTTGCAGGATCTGCATTCCCTATATCTGTCCAGAATCCAATGTATAATATGTCGGAAGAGAGAGCCTTTGCTCCTTCTGTTCCAAAATAGTCACAGTTTTCCTCAGGCAATACCTCCCTGATCTTCTCCGCAAGCTTCTTTGTGTTTCCTGTTTTACTGCTGTACAAAATTGAGTATCTTTGTGTTCCCATGCTGTCTTGCTCCTTTTCGTTTATGCACTCTCGGAGTCTTCCTTGTATTTGCTTTTGTAAAAAGATTCCGAGAGTACATTTTTATCTGCGTTATTTATATCAGTTATAAATCCTCGTCCGACACTCCATCCCGGAACATTTTCAGTAGCTCTTCCAGGCTTTCTCTCAGTTTTTCATTCTTATTATACTGAACCAGCACCACTGTAACAATGGCAGACAGAATTATGCATCTGCGGATCAGTTTTCGGATGCGGATACATTTCTTTACATCTTTTCTTCCCTTTTCATAGAGTTTTTCTGCCATCCTGTCAGCTCTGGCATCTTTGCAGGCAATATAATCATCAATCACCTGCTTATCCTCCTCACAGATATCCAGATTCTCATACTGACTCCTCAGCTCCTCGAGTTCTGCATTATTCTGTCTGATTACTGTATCTTTGCGGTTGATTCTCTCAGCTGCACTCCGGCTCATTCTCTCTGTTCGTTTACTCATGATAAAAACTCCTTTCGTTTATTTTTTATTATCTCCTATTTTAAACTTTTCTCAGGCTTTTCTCAATAAAATAATAAAATAATGGAGGACTCCTTTTTTATAAACTTAAACAGGGAGAGTATAACTCAAAATGAGTCATACCCTCCCTGTTCTGGGGATCCTATTTCCCGATCACTTTTTTATTTTTTGAACTGTTGAAAATAGTTTCATCTAACAGATATTAAACATTACATTTCTGCTGTAAGAATCTCTAATAATTCTCCATAAAGAGCCTGATTCAGATGCATCGCATTCAAAGATGCCACAGCATCCTTTCCAAGTTTCTGTATGGTAGATAAAATTTCAGATTTCAAATTGTATTCAATCTGCGCACGTTCCAGAACAGCAAAAATCTCTTCTGTCCATCTATGCTCACACTCTGTTATTCCATCAACAAACTCTACACATATTTCCTGATCCACCGGAATATCCTTTACAATAATCTCAAATCTGTCAGGATTCTTTTTCCATTCAGATACACAGTCACATTCCCGGTCTCCGACATATATTTTAAAGTTGGATTCCTTCACACCATAGAACCATAATTTCCATGTACGGTTCACAGGAATTACATCTGTATTTCCCGCAGCCCTGGAAATTGTAAATATATTCTTCTCCTTTGCAAACCGTGTTTTTACCCAGTTCTCATCATTATCTTCCGCTGTATCCCCCTGATCTTCCCACAGTTCAAATGATCCTGTATTACCAGGGAATATTTTTATCAGGAATTTTTCCGGATTATCTATGGAATTGTCATATTCCTCCATATCTTTCAGCGGGATAATACCGCCCTCTTTTACAAGTACAGGAATCTCATCTATAGTTCTCCACAGTTCCATCAATCGTCCGCCATCATACCTTCTTCCATTAAAGAAATCATACCAGACTCCTTTAGGGATCCAGGTAACTGCTTTGGCAGCAACTGCAACCTCATCCATTTTTTCCGTAATCGGAGAAACCATCATCTCATTTCCAAAATAATAATTGTTTGGCACATGATAAGTCTGCTCCTGATCCGGTTCCTGATAGTACATTGGCTGTACAAGCGGAATTCCGTCTCTGCTTGCATACTTATTCATAGTATAAAGATAAGGAACCAGGCTATGACGCATACGAAGATACTTCTTCATTGTTTCTTCCACAATCCGGTTATACTTCCACGGTTCTTTTCCATTAAATGGATTATCTGTACTGTGAAGGCGGTTGATCGGAGAGAATACTCCCAATTCTACCCATCTGGCAGTCAGTTCATCATCTCTGTATCCAAACATATGACCACCAATGTCATGGCTCCACCATCCATATCCGATATTGCTGGCATTTGCAGTGAAATATGGCTGGAACTTCAGACTCTCCCATGTAATAATCGTATCACCAGAGAATCCAATGGGATATCTGTGGCTTCCCGGACCTGCATATCTGGAAAAGGTAAGTTGTCTCTTGCCTTTCCATACACTGTCAAGATAGTGATAATGGTTCAACATCCAAAGGGGATCCAGACCCGGTATTTTCGTAACAGTTCCCTGCTGCCAGTCAAGCCACCAGAAATCTACGCCGTCTTCTTCCATCGGATGATGCAGATCATTAAGATAAACCTCAAGGAATTTATCATCTGCTATGTCAAAAAGTACCGGCTCTTTTTGCTCAGGATCCATTCCCATTTTCTTTGCAATACGTGGATATGCTTCTTCATATGGGCGGATTCCATCTGCCGGATGAACATTCAATGTTACCTTCATATTATGGTCATGAAGCCATTTCAGGAATTCCGGCGGATCCGGAAACAGCTTTTTGTTCCAGGTATAGCCTGTCCATCCGCTTCCATATACAGGATCCACATCCTCAACAAGATGCCAGTCCATATCAATAACAGCTACTGAAAAAGGAACTTTTTCTTTTTCAAATCTCTCTACCAGCTCTTTATACTCTGCTTCATCATATTTGTGGTAACGGCTCCACCAGTTACCCAGCACATATCTTGGTAAAAGAGGTGTTTTTCCACAAAGATGATAAAAATCCTTCAGACATTCAAGGAATCGATGACCGTAACCAAAGAAATAAAAATCTTCTCCTTTGTTTTGTCTTGGTTTTACAGAACCATTTTCCATAAGTACCATTGTATGAGAATCATTCAGAACAGAAAATCCGTCTTTTGACATAATTCCATGTTCCAGCGGGATTTCACCGTTGGCCCAGTCCAGAGTTCTTGCAGTTCCCCGAAGATCTTTCGTCTCTTCTCCGTAATGCCATACTCTCTCTCCTGCCATTCCACCTGCAACGCGGACCATCAGACCGCCTGGTGTAAATTTCTGTTTATCATAATGAATCTCCAGATTCTTTGTATAGATATCAAGAGTTTCCTCTTTTTCTACAACACGAAATTCCGGAACAGGAAATTCTCTGTTGTAAACCATCTGGGTTGCATGATCTTCAAATTTCCCATCTTCGCTATACTCAAATCTGATTAATGCGGTTGTCAACATTGATATTCTGTAATTTTCCCCCTGCAGCACTGCGCCGGCAGAGCACAAAGGATGTGTTGGTACTGCGTATTTTTTTAAGCTCATCAGTTTATGCCTCCTTTTTACTCTTTAACTGTTTACTCCTTGACTGCACCATTGGCAATTCCGGCTACGATCTGTTTCTGGAACAGTAATACCATCACTAAAGTAGGAATTACTACAACTACAGCAGCTGCCGCAATCTGGTTCCAGTAAATTGTATACTGCCCTCTCAGATATCCGATACGGACCGGAACTGTCTGGATTGATTCATTACTGTTCATGGTACATGAAAGAAGATATTCGTTCCATGCTGAAATAAAAGTCATAATCGCAGTTGTAAATACTCCCGGTGCTGCAATTGGAAAAATAATTCTCCATAAAGTTCCCCAGGTAGAACATCCATCAATCTTCGCTGCCTCCTCCAGTGCAAGAGGAACCTGTTTGAAATGTGCCACCATAATCCATACTGCACTTGGCAGAGTAATAGATGAATACGCCAGACATACCCAGTAGGAATTCAGTTTTCCAAGAGAATAGTACATATTGAACACCGGTCCGATAATGATCATCTGCGGAAACATTGCTACTGTAAGGATCAATGCCATCAGAAGATTTTTTCCTTTGAATTTGAATCTGGATATGATATATGCAGACATAGACGCAACAACAATTACATACAAAGTAGTAAATCCGGACATAACAAAGCTGTTCCATACTGCCCTGAGAATATTTTTTTCAAAAATAACTGTTTTAAATGCATCTAGTGTAGGGTGCTGCGCAATAATACGATATGCGCCATCTCCGAATATTTCTGTTTCAGGTTTAAATGATGTGACCAGAATCCAGAAGAATGGAAATACTGAAATCAGCAAAAAAGCAATAATAAAAATCCAGCTTACTACTTTAAACGTACTTACCTTTTTCATCCTTTCTCCCCTCCTTAGTCGTTTCCCATGACATCTGCCCCAAGTACTTTTACATACAGGAATGCAATAATTGCTACTACAACAAACATTCCCATAACAACTACGGAACTGTATCCATAATTACTCTGGTCAAACATCAGCTTATAAGCATAAATAGATAAACTCTCTGTTCCATTTCCAGGACCGCCACCTGTCAGGATTGCGATCAGGTCGTATACACGGAATGCATCCAGTGTACGGAATAACAAGGCAACCAGAAGGCTTGGTTTCACCAGTGGCAATGTAATCTTAAAGAATGTCACCACCGGACCTGCACCATCAATCGCAGAGCTTTCATAAAGGCCTCTGTCAATAACCTGCAGGCCTGCCAGCAGAAGAAGTGCCATATATGGAGTTGTTTTCCATACATCTGCAATAATTGCAGCACTCATCGCCCCATGAGAGGTCAGAAGCATTGCAGACTGACTGTTTATAATTCCCAGTTTATTAAACAGAAAAGAAACAATTCCATAACTTCCATCATACAGATAACTCCAGATCATAGCTGATACTGCTGTGGGGATTGCCCACGGAATCAGCGCAACCGTACGGACAAGACCGATTCCTTTCATTGCTTTATTCATAATCAATGCCAGAAGCATTCCCAATACCAGCTCAATTCCTACTGAGATCACTGTAAAAATCAGTGTATGTCCCAGAGCTTTCCAGAAACGGGTATCTTTGATCAGATTCCCATAAGCCTTCAGGCCAATAAAATTAGACTTTACAATACATGTGTCCATTTCATCTAAAATCTCCGGTATTTTGTCTTTATTATAGAACTCTACATCCGGATATTTATCATAAAGTGCAGTAATATCTGTTCTGAGCTTTTCTTTAAAAGCAACCAGTTCATCCTTTTTATCAGAAGAAATCTTCTCTGTTCCCTTTGCATTTTCATATTCACTCATTACGCTGCTGACTGTTGCCTGGATTTCCTCTACTGCTTTCTGATCCTCTTCTGACATTAAAGTCTTATCATCATCCAGAAAATAATTGATATAATCACAATCCTCATAGAACAGCTCTCCATTAAAACGTTCTGACAAATAGAAGCTGTTTGCGGTCTGATCATTAATGCGATAATCAAAAAATGTATACATAAAGGATGTTACAATTGGATAGATAGAAAAAACACCAATAAAAATCAAAAGCGGCAGAATAAACAGAAACTGCTTAAAGGTCATTTTCTTAACCATGTTTTTCTCCTTTTCTCTGCAAAATTGATATCTGAAAGTTCAAAAGGACTGTCTGACAAACCGGACAGCCCTTTTATTCACTGAAGTTTTTATTTTCCCTCTGTGTCCAGTAAAGTCTCTATCTGATTTACTGTATCATCCAGTTCAGCCTCACCAGATAAATATTTGTGCATAGCAATCTGCAGATTATCAGATAATTCCTGATAATTGTCAGAGCTTGGACGGGCAATCGTATTATTTAATGCTGCAATAAATCCAGGATTTTCCAGAAGCTTGTTTCCTTCTTTTACTTTTTCATCATCAGCTGCTGCAGTCCATCCGGGAGCACTTCCGCTTCCAGCTGCATAGATCACCTGTCCATCCATGGAAGTAAGGAAATCAAGGAATGCCCATGCGCCATCTTTATGTTCACTGTTTGCATTAATTGCTGCAAGCCATCCACCGATACAGGATCCATTTGGAAGAGGTGCAATATCTATCTGATCCTGATGAACAGCAGTCTCATCTGTAAGGAGTGCCCATGCATATGGCCAGTTTCTTGCAAAAACACAGTCTCCATTGACCATGCTGTTTGCGGTCTGATCTTCCTGATATACTAGAATATCTTCCGGAGTCGCGTCAGAATCAACTGCTTTCTTCATTAATTCCAGGCCACCCTTGACATCATTGAAATTATTTGTCCATTCATTTGCATTACATACAAGTCCTTCATACTGATTAGCCTGGAATACAAGTCCTGTCTTTGTTCCTTCCTGACCTTTGTAGTTCTCTGCCATAGTGATCAGATCATCATATGTATAATCTCCACTTACCAGTTTGTCCGCATCTTCCTGTGAAACAATATCTTTGCGGAAAAATAATACACCATAATCCGGATTAATAGGCAGTGCATATGTTTTCGCACGATAAGTTCCTGAATCAAGAGAGCCTTTATTATATTCAGATGCCTTTCTTCCGGATTCTTTCATATATCCATCCAGTGCTTCCAGATATCCGGCACCTGCCAGATCGCCAGCCCAGGCAGTATCAATAGAAACTACATCATATTCAGAACTTCCGGCAGAAAAAGAAGTAGTCAGCTGACTCTTTTCCTGATTTGAATCATTAGGAGCAACCACAATGTTTACTGCGTATTTGTCCTGACTTGCCTCAAATGCATCAATTACATTCTGCATAACATCCATATGTCCATCATCTGCTCTGAAAAAATTAATGACTTCACGTCCGCTGTCATCTTTCTCCTCTGCCATTACCGGAACTGTTATTCCTGCTGCCATAACTGCACACATAACTAATGCTAATACTTTCTTTCCTTTCATTTTGATTACCTCCTGCTATCTTCCCTTAAAATCATTGTATTCTCTATAGGTGTTGCGCAACACTTAGCTTGTATTTATAATAGCATCTATTCCTAAAACGCGCAATAGGTGTTGTGTAACACCGTATATTTACATATTGTTATTCTATTGTTTTTATACATTTTGCACAATCGCATAATTATTGGCCCAACAACAGTCCGCTTATGTCAAACAGTAAAAAAGCCTGAAAACACGAAAAATATATTTCATTTCCCGCATTATCAAGCCTTTTATTTTAATTCTGTTTTCTGGTACTGTCACGAATCACTAACTGTGTGGGAAGAATCACTTCCTTTTTTCTTACCTCTTTTCCCTCAATAAGATCAATAAGCATCTTCACTGCCTCTTCCGATTTTCTCGGAATATCCTGATTAACTGTTGTCAGGCGCGGATATAGCATTGTCCCGTAAATATTATTATCGAAGCCTGCAATTCCTATATCATCCGGAATTTTATACCCATCCTCCTGAAAGCTTCTCATGACTCTTGCTGCCAACTGATCACTTACACAAAAAATAGCATAATTTTTGCCACAAAAGCGTTCTAACTCTTTTAAACGTTTTCTCCGTTTTTCTGAATCTGCAGGATCTACATAAATATGATATTTCGCCTGATATTCCCGTCCATTTTTCCTAAGTGCCATTTTGTACCCTTCTACACGCACAAGCTCTGCACCTTTGGCGGTTTCTTCCATCAAAACCAGGATTTCCTCATAACCGCATTGAAATAAATAATTTACAAGATTATAACTTCCATTTAAATCATCCAGTCCAATATTATAAATATCCGCATCCTGTTTTCCATATGTATCAATTCCAACCACCGGACAACCGTCTACAAGATTTCTTAGTTTCTCATAATCTTTCTGCGCAAATGTAACTGTAATGATCCCTGCCACACTCCACGATGCAGACATCTGGAAAATTTTATCCAGATCCATTTCTGCATACAAAAGCATATAATATCCCGCTTTACGCAGTTCTCTTTCTATAATTCCCACGATTGTTCCATAGAATGGGTCTGCAATGGTTGTATCTTCATAAACTTTTGTTGTATGAATCACCACACCGATCAGCCTGGTCTTTCCCCTGGTCATTGTCTCCTGGGCCAGCTTCGGGACATAGTGGTTTTCTTTTAACGCTTTCTGAATACGTTCCACATTTTCCTTGGAAACTTTATTAGTCCTTCCGTGAATGACATTTGCAACTGTAGTCGGACTAACCCCTGTAATATTTGCTATATCCTTAATCGTAACCATATCTTCCTCGTTTACTTTTTTATTATTATATGTTTTTTCACCATTTTTTTCAATCCATGAATGTTCTATACAAATGTTATTATTCCATAAATTGTTTTGGTATGAATACGATCTTCAGAATTATGTCAGTTTGTGGACAGTTGTCCCTTTTATAAATACTGGCTAAACTCAACCTTCTCTTTATTCGGTCCCTCAATTGTAAAGAACTTTACTCCGTTTTCCCAGAAGGGAAGAAAATGAACGGTATCGTTGGTTGTATTTAATCCTGCCTGATTAATCATTTCATATACTTTTTCAATATCTTTTACATCAATCGCCATATGATCGATGGCACCGGCTTCCATCTTAGCTGCTTTATTCTCATATGTCTCAACAACAAGTGTATTTAATTTCAGAAAAGCAACCTCTTCATCTGCTTCCTCATTTACTGTACGAAAAGCAATTTCAAATCCCAGAGCCTTATAAAAATCAATGGTTGCTTCAATATCATTGGTCGGAATTCCAATATGCTGAATTCCATTAAACTGTTCTTTTAAATTCATTTTCATTTTCCTCCTGAAAGTCAGTTATAATATCCATCTGATGAAAATCATCCAACATATTTATGTATTGTTGCTCTTACAGCTCCAGGTCCTGCAATCATCTCACGGAACATATCCTCAACCTTCTCTCCCACACCGTCTTTGTAAAGGTCAGTGAAGAACAGACGCTCATTGGAAAGAATTGGTTTTAACTGATCCTTAAATGTTTCAGGTTTACCTACTACAATATCCTTAAACTGTTCCTGCAGTTCCTCATTCATTGGATCTGGTGCAAGTTCAAATTTATTTCCTTCATCATCTACACCAAGCATATATCTGAGCCATCCTGCAATTCCCAGCGGAATGGCTGTCAGTCTGGAAGCATCTCCGAATTTCTGTACATATGCTTTGATTGTTTCGCCGAAACGGATGCCAACCATCTGAGATACATCTACTGCCAGACGAAGATTTGTGTCTCCCAGATATTCATTTGGAAAACGATCGTTAAAAAGCTCATCCACAAATGCCTGGGGAGAAAGGATTCCAGGGTCAGCAACTACCGGAAGACCTTCATCATAAGCAATCATACGTGCCATTTTCATCATATCTTCATTTGTATTAAGCATATGCGCAAACAGATCATATCCAAGAACTACTCCCAGCGGACCTGTAGCAGAATGAACCGGATTCAGACATACTGTTACTTTCATACGTTCAGAAAGGTTAACTGTATTTCTGTCTGCCATATATACACCGAAACCTTTTTCCAGAGCCGGACGTCCGTTAGGGAAGCTGTCCTCTATTACCAGATACTGCGGTTTCTCAGCATTGACAAATGGTGCAATGTATGTCTTCTTACCTGTAATCACCGGCTGCATGTTCTCAACACCCAGCTTTTCAAGATCTGCTGCAATCTGCTCGCTTGGACGAGGTGTGATCTTATCGATCATTGTCCATGGAAAAGCAACTACTTGTTCATCGCTTACATAGTTTACAAATCCCTCATCAACAAATCCTGCTTTCTTCCACTCTTCTGTCATTGTCAGTACTGACTCGCGAAGCTTTGCACCGTTCTGTGAGCAGTTATCCATGGAAACCAGTGCGATCGGATATTTGCCTGCTTTATATCTTTCATAAAGCATTGCAACCAGAACTGCCATGGCACCAGCCGCTTTGTCCGGACCATTCTTAATATCTGCCTCTACAAACGGGAACCATGTTCCGTCGGCTTTCTGTAATGCATAGCCTTTCTCTGTAATCGTAAAGGAAACCATCTGCAGGGATTTGCTTGTGAAGATTTCTTTCAGGCGTTTCCACTGTGCTGCATTAGAAGACTGTGCCTTCACTGCTTCTGCAAAAGCTCCGACTACTTTATACTCACGGGTTCCATCCCCATGCAGGATCACGCTTAATCCCAGATTGTCATATGGATCATAAATCTTGTCTGCTACATCATAATCAAAGGTTTCCACACAGGTAATCCCACGATCCAGAACTCCCTCTTCCAGAAGACCATCTGCAATTCCACCGATAAACACACGGAAAATATTTCCGATACCAAAGTGAACCCATACCGGATTCTCCTTTGCATTCTCAGAGGCAGCCTCTACATCATAACCCGGAAGAGCGATTCCTGCCTTTTTCCATGCTTCCTGTTCCTTGATTCCATTGATTGATAATTTCATGTTATATCCTCCTTGTTTGTCTTATTCGATACTTATTGTTTATTGTTATGTTCTTTACTTACGTTTATATCTTAACTGTAAGTTGAGTATATATCTTTTCTTTTAAAAAATCCATTGACAGAAATTCTAATTTTCAAACAACTTTTTTGTCTATTTTACTATAGTGTGCTGACAAATTGATGTTGCTGATCGTGCCGGATATTTTTATTGTTTTTTTTTCGTTCTATGCTACAATAAAACTGAAACTTAACATTATCTTGTAACATAATCAGGAGAATATTATGAGTGAAAAGGGATTGACCAACATTAGTCTCAAGAAAATAAATAAATCAAAGGTTTACCAGTACATTTACAGAAAAAAAACGACCTCCAAGCTACAGATCGTTCAGGAACTGCAGATGGGTTTATCCACTGTCAGTCAGAACCTGAATCTTCTGGAACAGGAAGGTCTTATTGAAAAAAATGGTTTCTTTGAATCCACCGGTGGAAGAAAGGCAAACGCCCTTCAGATTGTATCAGATTTTAAAATTTCCATTGGCATCGGTATTTTAAAAGGGATGTTTCATATTACTGCTGTAGATTTGTATGGAAATGTTTTCTATACAGATACCATTCCGCTTCCATATTCCAACACACCGGATTACTATAAACAGGTTACTGACGCAGTAAAAGAATTCATCTCATCGCGCCAGTATGACAATGACAAAGTTCTTGGCATCTCCATTGCCACACAGGGTATCACATCCCCGGATCATACTACTGTACTATATGGAGATATCATGAATAACGCTGGCATGAAACTGAATGATTTTTCCAGATATCTTCCTTATCCCTGTTATCTGGAACATGATTCGAAATCAGCTGCGTTCCTTGAATTATGGAATCATCCGGAGCTTGACAGCGCTGTTATCATCCTGCTGAACCGAAATCTGGGCGGTGGCATCATTACCAATCATCAGATTCATCAGGGAATCTCCATGCACAGCGGAACTCTTGAACATATGTGTATTAATCCCGACGGCCCACTTTGCTACTGCGGCAGCCGCGGCTGCCTGGAAACCTACTGCTCTGCCAATGCACTGGAACAGGCTGCAGGTATTCCTGCCAAAGAATTTTTCCCTCTTATGCGCGAAAAAAAATCTCCCCAGATCATACAGATCTGGAAAGATTTTTTAAACCATCTGGCATTTGCCATGAAGAATCTTAACCATGTTATCGATGCACCGATCATCCTCAGCGGATATCTGGCACCTTATTTTACAGAAGAAGATATTGAATATCTGGCAGAGCATCTCCATACAGCCGCACCATTCATACTGGATAAAACACAGATTCTGGTCGGTACCAACGGACAATATACACCGGCAATCGGAGCGGCTCTGCATTATGTAGAGAAATTTATTCAATCCGTTTAACTATGGCAAGCCTTATAAATAATGCAATCAAGACAGTTCAGCAGAGTGCGAAAGACAAGAAAGATATCTGACGCAGGACTTCACACTATGATGGGCTGGATTGCTTGCATTATTTTATGGAATTGCTATAGATTGCTATAAATCAGATAAGCTTCCTGCTATTCATACTTTCATATATCTCTGATTTCTGCTATTCGGTTTATCTGGTAATGTCATTTGGATCAAATTCATCTCAAGTGCGGGTTGCAAATAATTTCTGCGGAATCCATCTCTGGACTTTAACCCCAGTTTTTCCATAAGTGTTTTTCTTGTATAAGGCGTATCATACTCCATGATTTCAAGCATTTTCCTGACAGTTTCTGAAAACTGTTCATTTTCTTCATTCATCTGAAGCGAAATATCTTCCAGAATCCTGTCTATCTGTGACAACATAAACTCTATAAAAATGGTAGATTCTCCTGAAACATGACATCTGGCAATCGCATCATAATATTCATCCTGAAATTTTTCAATCCGACTTTCGATTGGAATAAACTCAAATACAGGTTTCCATTTAGCTAAAATCGCAGTATGCCATAATCTTGCCATTCTTCCATTACCATCAGCAAATGGATGAATAAAGACAAACTCATAATGAAATACACTGCTCATAATCAATGGATGAACACTATTCCTTGATTTCTTCATCCATTCAAACAGTTCATCCATAAGCTGCGGTACAAATTGCGCCGGAGGTGCCATAAAAATACATTCATCTCCATTAAAAACTCCCTCTTCTCCATGGCGAAACTCCCCACATTCTTCCACAAGATATTTTGTCATAATCCCATGAAATTTCTTTAAATCTTTTATACTATAGGGATTAATTTCCGAAAGGCTTTCATACGCCGCATATGCATTTTTAACTTCCTGTATTTCTTTCTGTTCCCCCAGTACAAGCCTGCCATTAATTACATCCCTAACCTGCCCCAGAGAAAGAGAATTCGCTTCTATTTTTAAAGATGAATGAATAGATTTAATTCGGTTATTCTTTCTCAGGTGCGGTTTTGTTTCCAGACTTCTGATTGCCGTGATTCGCCCTATTTTTTCAGAAATTGAAGACACATATGATAATATCTCATTTGTTATTGTAAATGGCGGTTTATATTCTCCCACAAAACACCTCCAGAATTTCCGTTATCTTGCACATTAACTTGCACACTTTTTTGCATACTTTCTTCTTCAGGATAGATTCCGTCTACTTCAGTGCTGTCAGAATCCCCATTGCATTGTCGTAATCTTTCTCTCCGACCATGATTTCATACAATGTTTTATCTGTTCCGAAATTCCCACCCATACTGCGGGCAGTTCCCCTGCCCGGGGCTGTCATTTTTTCTTCATGGTTGACTCTCTTTGTTTTGTATTTGATTTTCTCTGAATCTAAGGCTTTACAATACTGCTCATATTTGTCTCTGGATGCACCGAGATAAACTGTTCTGCTGTCGAATAACATAATTAATTTCTCCTCCTTTGGGGTGTTGTTTTTACAAAAATGATCCTGTCTGCTGGCTCCTCAGCCTGCACACGCAGGAGCGTATTCGAAAAATCATTCCCACCATCTGCACGCCCGGCAACTATAACGAAAAAACAGCAGACATCCGTTTCCAGATCATCTGCTGTCATTATATCATATACATTTACTGCTTTGTAGTATAAAAGTATTATTCTACTTCTTCCGGTTCCATGCTTCGCATGTGTTCCTCGTTCTTTACGATTTCATACTTCTGGCGATATTCCTTGAAGTATGTATAATATTCCACGCTGTCAGATGGGTAAATCTTGGAATCATGGATATGCATATCCGGATTCTCGTCCCCACTCTTAAGGAGAGCTACCATTGCACTTGCACAATGTGCTGCAATACGGTTGAAGCTGTTGAGAATGTCTGTATATACAGTTCCCTCTTCCAGTCCGCAATTGCCGTTACTCAGACGCTCTACATGATGCATCTTCAGCTCATTGCATAAGGATGTGATAATCATTCCAAGAGGTGCAACTCTCTGTGCCATCTCTTTGTCATCATTGAGGAATGCACGACAGGTAAGATTGATCTCCTCACGAACTGCTTCCATTACTACATTCAGCTCATCCCAGGCTTCCTGTGAGAAATTAGTGTGATTATCATGCATTTCACTGGACATATAGGCAATGTAGGATGCATGGTCACCGATTCTCTCAAAGTCATTGATGGTATGAAGATAAAGGGATGCCTGCCTTGTCTGGGCACTGTTCATCTCATGCTTTGTGAGCTTCATCAGATATTCCCCAAGACGGCTTTCGTATTTATCGATCAGGTTCTCTTTTCTCTGTACCTTATCAAATTTATCCTGCTGATATTCATTCAGAAGATTCATGGCACGGTTGACATTCTTGCGAAGCTTCCTTGCCATACCGCTCATGGCACGATGACACTGTCCAATAGCAAGTGCCGGATAATTCAGAAGACGTTCTTCCAGAAGATCAAAGTCTGCTTCATCTTCCAGTTCCTCTGCACTGTCTTTTACAAGCCAGCACACCAGCTGCTCAATCTTCGGTATGAACGGGAAAAGAACACATACTGTTGCTACACGGAATACAGTATTCAGTAAAGCAATTGCAACCGGTGACATAATCATATCCATAAATCCGAAATGCACAACAGCATTTACAGTGTAGAAGATCACTGACCAGAGGATAAGACCAAACAGGTCATTGATCAGATAAACAAGTGCTGTACGTTTACCATTCTTATTCGCACCGATTGCTGAAATCAGAACCGGACAGGCAGCACCTACACCGATACCAAGAACAATCGGGAATGCACTGGAGAATGTCAGGATACCTGTTACAGATAACGCCTGCAATACACCGACTGTGGCAGATGCACTCTGCAGCACTGCGGTAAATGCAATACCTACCAGAATACCTATCAGCGGGTTGGAAAACATTGTCAGCATGTTTGTAAATGTGGGGCTGTCCTTTAGTGGTGAAACAGCACCGCTCATTGTCTGCATACCTGTCATCAGGATTGCAAAACCAAGCATGATATTACCGATATTTTTATGCACGGAACGCTTACATGCCATGCGAAGGATAATACCAATAATCGCTACTACTGCTGAAATTGTTGCTGTAGATAAAATCTTCGCAATTCCGTTCTTTCCGTCAATATAAGAAAGACAGAGGATCCATCCGGTAATACTGGTTCCGATGTTGGCTCCCATGATAATACCGATGGCCTGTTTCAGTTTCATCATACCTGAGTTAACAAAACCAATGACCATAACGGTTGTGGCAGAAGAAGACTGAATCACGCTGGTAACACCAGTACCCAGAGCAACTCCCTTCAGCGGTGTGTTTGTCATTCGATACAGGAAAGCTTCCAGCTTATTTCCGGCAACCATTTTCAGGCCGTCGCCCATCAATGACATACCGAACAGGAATAACGCTACTCCGCTCAGTAATGACAATATCATTGAAAAAATTCCCATTATTTTCTCCTTTGTCGTCTGCCTGATTTCCCACCTCATCTCAGAAAATCGGCGCATAATGTAAGCAGGTTATTTTACCTGTCTCTAATCAGAATTTAACCTGCCCTTTACTTTTCCATTCTTATTATGTCACGTTCGGGAGATTATTACAATAATTGTTTTTTCAAAAATTACATTTTTTCTATAGCGTTTAAAATGCTGTCTTTTTTTTCCTGAATTTTTTTGCAGTTTTCATAAAATTTTCCGGCATGCTCCAAAATATATCAGAACATGTCGAAAAATAACATACAATAAATCGGACAGTAAAGAAGCATGATATGATTTAAACTCATACCATGCTTCTGTCACCCTATACCAACTTGATATTAATTTATTTTTCCCTTCATCGTAATAGAAGATTTTCCATTTCCTCCCATTGGCTGATACGGTCCAAAACATACTACAACTTTCTTGCCTGGTTTAATATAAAAACAGAATTCAGAGTATTTCATCTTCATAATTGGTTCATATCCCCTGCTGGATATCTTATTCGCATACGTACTGGCAATTCTTTGTTTTGCGGAATCTCTGCTTCCTGCAAGCACATCCTGAATTCCAATCTTTTTCCCATCTTTGAGGCGATAAGTCAATCCATATTCCCAAACATTACCTACTCCACCGGCATACCATTTACATGAATATCTAAAACTGATATATCCATTTTGGTTAAACATAACTTTACATGTCACTGTGTCATAATATTTCTCACCATAATCCTGACGAAAAGAATTATATTTGTCTCCCTCAAAATACTCAAACAAGCTCTCTTTACCAGAAAGAGTCTTCTTATAATCAGCTCTGAGAGACTTATTAATTTTCTTAATTGCCGCACTGTTTCCCTTTAGCTGTGGTAACTGATAAAGATACTTTGCACTCATGTTTTTATATTTTCTTATTTCCTTCTTATTTATTATTTCATAAGAAGCCTTAGACGCTGCAATAACCGGAACAGGTTTAATGTTTGGTAAAACAAAAGCCAGTCCTAGAATCAAACAGATAGTAAATAACGATTTGCATATGGACTTTTTTCTTTTCATAACTGAAATCTCCCTTCTTTTATTTATAGTTGTATTTTACTACTAACAAGCCTGTTTTCCAACTACAAATAAAGCACATTATTGAAATTTTACATATTATCTTATCTCAATACATATTTAACCAAATCAAGCAAATCCCTACCAATTTGGAGGTTCTGAATAATTTGTAGTTTTTTGCTATATGATAGATACATCACCTGAAATTTACAAATATGGATCCGGATACTTATTACTCTCCAAAAGAAGCAGAACAGATTATAAATCGTATGATTAAACATCTGGAAGCAAAATAAAAAACAGAAAAGAAAGTACCACGTAACCATCTTTTAATGATTGCATGACACTCTCTTTCCTCAAATTCCAGTATTAAAATCAATTGGTTACTCACAATCCGCTTCACTGCTTCATTTTATTATCTGGTGGAGTTGCTATAGTTATACATACTACTGCTCATTGCTGCTCCTGTCGCAGATTCCTCTTCACATTCTGCCAAAACAAGTTCTGCATTGAACATATCCTCAATAATTTCGCACAGTACCGGATTTTTTCTCAGTCCATTCCCTGAACCAATCATACGCCTGATCTTTATGCCGGTTCCATTCTGAATAGTCATATACATCTGATACAGTTCTGTGCTCATTCCCTTTAGAACACCATAGCAGAAGTCTTCAGGTGTAAAGTTTTCGGAACTTACCCGGGTAATACTGCCGCTTTTTTCCGGATTCACCCGCGTACCGTCAAATGTTGTTTCCACTTTAATCTTTCGACTTTCAGATCTTTCACTATTCAAATCTTTCCCTGTTCTTGCCATCTTTTCCATTACTTTGTATAATGGCTGATCCTGCCCTGTCGCTTCTTTTACAATTTTTCGGAAAAACTGTTCCAGAAGCGCATATGCCTTGCCGCCACACAGAGATGCTCCTGCAAGCAGATACTTCCTATTTAGGAAAGGTCTTGCCTCAATTCCATCTCCCGAAAAATACTGACTGGAAAGAACAGAAATCTGTCCGCCGGTTCCCATATTGACCAGTAATATATTCTCCTCATCACCTGCTGCGCCAAGGAAGCTTGCCTGGTTGTCTCCGATTGCAGTTGTAACTGTCCGTCCTCTGTATGTACCCAGTTTTTCTATTTCCGTACAGACATCCGGCAGCCAGTTTACGTCCACTCCCATTTCAGCCAGTTTTTCTTTCTCAAAGCACATCTTACGACTGTCAAAGAATCCCAAACCTGCCGCATTGCTCACATGTACCAATGGTTTTTTACGCTCTGTCAAATGCATTCCAAAATAATCCATGATCGTACAGAAACTCAAAGCCGAATCCGGAACCAGATTATGTCTGATATTATAAATATGTGTGACAAGCCCATACCCTGAAGCAGCATGGATTTTACATCTTTCCCGGATTTCTTCTGTTAAAGGAATCTGATCCCCATCGCAGATACTTCCTCTGGCATCCTGCCATGTATATAACGGACTGACACAATTTCCTTCTTTGTCAACATAGACAATTCCATGCATCTGCCCTGTGAGCCCAATCCGCTCAACATCCGGATACTTCTCCAGGAAATAATCCAGCAGATTCACTGCTCTTTCTACAATTTCTTTTGCATACTGTATTCTTTCCCATTCATTTCCGGTTTCGATAAAGCAACCGTTCTCTACAGTTTTTGCCTCCAGAATTTTTGCCTGTCCGTTTCTTCCTTTTTCCAGAACAACACCGCTTATCGTTGTTGTCCCAATATCAATCCCCGCCGTTTTCACAATCCAAACTCCTCTGCCAGTTTCTTAAACTCCGGCAGGGAATTAATGATCGTATCATAAGATACACAGTAAGCCAGTCTCACATAGCCCGGGCAGGCAAAGGAACTTCCCGAAACCATAAGGATGTTGTATTTCTTTCCAGCTTCGCAGAACGCTTTTTCATCTGCTACCGGTGATTTCACAAAGAGGTAGAATGCACCCTGGGGTTTGATGCACTCGAATCCGCATTCTTTCAGTCCATTGTATAACGCCAGACGGTTCTTGTCATATGCAGCTACATCCACTTCTGCATCTACACATTTGGCAATCACCTTCTGCATCAGGGATGGGGCATTGACACATCCGATAGTACGGTTGGCAATAGCCGCTGCAGTAATAAGTTCTTCACTTCCATCTGCTTCATCCGGAATTACCAGATAACCGATACGCTCTCCCGGAAGGGACAGAGATTTACTGTAAGAATAGCCAACAATAGTATTATCGTAATATTTTGTCAGATACGGAACTTCTACACCATCATAAGCCAGCTCTCTATATGGCTCGTCAGAAATCAGGTAAATTACACTGCCAAATTCCTTCTGTTTTTTCTCAAGAATTGCTGCCAGCTTCTTAATGGTTTCTTCTGAATATACAACACCAGTCGGATTGTGCGGTGTATTTACGATCACTGCTCTTGTCTTTGCTGTAATCTTCTGCTCAAACTCCTCAAGATTCGGTTGGAATGTGGTCGTATCCGGAGAGATTTCCACAAGCTTGCCATCAAAATTGCGCACATATGCACCATATTCCAGAAAATATGGTGCAAAAACAATCACTTCTTCCTCTGGATTCAGGATCGTCTTGAAAATCACATTCAGACCGCTGGCTGCTCCAACTGTCATAATCAGATTCTTCGCTGCAAATTTAGTTCCAAAGCGGTGGTTCAGAGATTCCGCAATCGTCTGGCGCACATCCTCAAATCCTGCATTACTCATATAACCATGAAGCACTGTCGGCTCCACTTCGTTCACCAGATCAATAATAGCCTCCTTCACACACTCCGGTGCCGGAACGCTCGGATTCCCAAGACTGAAATCATAAACTTTGTCCGCACCGTAAATGGCTCTGAGACGATTTCCCTCCTCAAACATCATACGGATGGCTGAATTATTTTTTACATAAGGTTTCATTTTTTCTGCTATCATAACATATTCGCTCCTGTCCAAATAATCCCGGCAAACCACCGAAATTCAGAATAATATCGCAACTGTCCAATTTCTCTTGCAGTGCATAATTTATCTTTATTTTAACCTTATCATGGTAAAGTGTCAATGTGCGACAATATACTATATTTCATCTTTTTAGCCGAAGTCAAGTAAGTCCCCTGCTTTAATTGCGAAAAGCAATAAGCAGTGAGTGGGAACTTGCTTGTATCAGGAGGAGTGCAAGCTCCTTCTGATAAACTGCGAAGCAGTTATTCAGAAGGAATCTTTGCGCTCCTCCAGTAACAAAATGTCAATAGTTTTTTAATCACTTTTTTCAAAAAAGGCAAAAAGAATAGAACGTATAGTTAATTTCCATACGCTCTATCTCACATTTCATATTAAATTTTTGAATTCTACAAACTGGAATCTGTCTGTTAATTTGAAACAGATGTAGCACTTACTTTCTTGTCGATAACAAAATATGTAACCACCATTAAAATAGAAATTATCAAACCAATATAAAACTCTGGGAATGCAAATCTAATGCTTTTATGGATACTTACTTCGCCCGTTATATTCATTACGTGCCATGTGAAGAACTTATATATCTCAGAAACAACAATACCAATTGTGCCTAATGCACCTAAACTTTTGCCAACAACCTGTTCCTTGAAGGGAAACCATACACCCACCGCAAACAAAATAACAGACACCATTCCAATGGGATTGAGCAAATTTATTAAACCTGTGATTTCCTGTACGCCTTTTAGCCCACCATATTGATTAAGGAACATTGGTAATAAACTGATAATAAATGCTATTGATAGAATAATTTTCTTTTTCATATAATCGCACTCCTATGTCAAATACCGATTGAGATTTCACCTGTTTATAGTGGTTCAGTTGTCAAGACAAAAATCTAAGCTTTTTATAATGAACTGATATATGTAACTGGGTAGGGGAGAAA